>JBPCWB010000522.1:0-6512 GCA_051009955.1 Hyphomicrobiaceae bacterium
CCTTCGGCCACAAGCCGGTATGAAACGACGGTCCGCGAAATTCATCTATTCCATCGAAACGCGGCATCGTCGGGGCCGATAACGGACCGACGGCGGCAACGAGGAAACGGCCGCGGAAGCGCCGATCATCCGCGATTGTAATCTCCCAGGTGGAGCTGGCATCATCATAGACGGCGGCCGTGACACGACTGGAGAACTCGATGTTGCGGCGCAGGTCGAACTTGTCGGCAAAGTAATTGAGATACTGCTCGGTTTCGGTTTGCGGTGCGAAGTGTTCTGACCAGTCCCACTCGTCGAGCAAGTCTTGCGAAAAGGAGTATCCGTAGGAGTAGCTTTCGGAATCGAAGCGCGCACCGGGATAGCGGTTCCAGTACCACGTTCCTCCAACGCCGGTGCCGGCTTCGAAGACCTGAACGTTCAAACCCAGATGACGCAGGCAGTGAAGCTGGTACATCCCTGAGATGCCGGCTCCAATCACGATCACATCGTAGTCGATCGTGACGCTTTTACGATCCGGTTCCAACCGCTCCTGGACGGCCATCGCTGTTCCTCGGTTCACTGTCTGCGGCGCACGTGGAATGCGTCGCTTGCTAAGCCAAAATCTATAGGCACGCGCCCGGCGTGTGCACGGGGTAGATTGTCCCGTGGATGGCATCCACGTGATATTTGGAGACGATGGAGCCGAGCTCTGCCCGACGAAGCGTCTGGAAAACCACTAGTCAGGCACCATAAACGTCTAACCACAGCCAAGCAGGATCCTGCTTGCCTTTGGCGTCCGAAAACACGCTTAGTACGTGCTTAATAGTGTGAGCTGGTTCATAGAGTGCGGTCGTTTGATGTGGAACTTTGCATGCAAGATCATTGGAAAGGAATGCATCATGCGAGTTCTAGTCATATTGGCAATGAGCGCCTTGACAGCGTTCACGGCAATCCAGTCGGCAAACGCGCAAGGCGCCCAGTGTGGTGAGCGCGGTACGATTGTGTCGCAGCTGTCAGCCAAGCACAATGAGCAGCAGACAGTCATTGGGCTGACCAAAGACGGGCGTTTGCTCGAGATCTGGAGCAGCCATGGTTCGCGAAGTTTCACTTTGCTTCTGACCTGGCCCAACCTGCGCAGCTGCATCATGGCTGCGGGGCAGGATCTTGACATGCGCCCGGCGCGCGAGTTCATCACGCAGTTCGAGTTTTGACGTCACGTGCCGTGTCGATGTCGGCCGCCGTTGCCCAAGAGCGGCGGCCTCGGCGACAGGGCGCTGGCGTCGCGGTGTTTGGCGTCATGGTTAATGACCGCAGATTGCCTTTCACCGGCTTGCGGTGTCGATGAATGGCCGGTTACAAATGGAAGGTGCCTTCAGGCGCGCTGTTAGTTGCCATCCAGAATCAGGCAAATCGCTGCCAAACACCTTGGGCAAAATTTCAGACATGTGATGGCAAGCCGACAATACGCACAGCCAGAAGTGTAACTCAGGGATCTCATAGACTTGCCGCCGGGTTTTACCTTGCGGTGCCCATCCTGTTAGAGTACTGCCCATTGCAAGGCCTCAATAAGCCTTTTGGTCGTTTCAACTCTATGGGAGGAGCTCATGAAAAAAATTGGGTTGTTCGTTGCTGCCGCAGCCATGCTTGTTGCGTCATCGGTGCTGGCCGAGACCAAGCTGAAAGTGCAGGCCAGTTCAAAGGCTGGTGACTGGGCGCATCGGTTCATGACCGACAGCTGGGCACCAAAGCTCAAAGCCATGTCGGGTGGCATGGTATCGATTGAGGTTTTGCCGACCAAGGCTGTCGTTCCTCACCGCGAAACGATTGACGCCGTTGCCAATGGTATCCTCGACGGTGATCTGAATGCGGTTTCGTATTTCGCTGGCCGTGATCCTGCGTTTGCCATTATCGGCGATTTGATTGCCGGTTACGACACCGTCGATCAGGTTCGCACGTTCTGCATGCACGGCGGCGGCAAGGAAATTCTCCAGAAGCTCTACGACAAGTACACCAAGGGCAAGGTCCACGTGATTGGCTGTGGCCCATACGCCAAGGAAGCTCTGGTCTCCAAGAATGAGATTAGGACGGTTGACGGACTGAAGGGCGTCAAGATTCGGTCACCGGAAGGTTTGGCTGCCGAAGTCTTCAAGCGGGTTGGTGCTGCACCGGTGTCATTGCCGTTCTCCGAAGTCTACACCGCCCTCGAAAAGGGATTGATCGACGCGGCTGACGCTTCTGCTTTCGTCAATAACGAAGCGCATGGCATGCACAAGATTGCCAAGTTCCCGATCTATCCGGGCATCCATTCCATGGCCGTTCTGCAGTTCATCATGAACAAGCGCGTCTGGGACAAGCTCGGCAAGGATGGCCAGACGGCTTTGGAAGTTTGGTATTCGGCCGCTTACGATGCGATGCGCCGCGAAGCTGATCTTCAGGACCGTGAGATCGTCGAAAAATACTCGAAAGGCTCCGACGTTAAAGTTGTCGATTGGGCCCAGCAGGAGCGTGACAAGTTCCGCGAGATCTCGGTCAAGGCCTGGCAGGACTTCGCCAACAAGACGCCGCTCGCCAAGGAAGCCCTGGATGCTCACCTGGCATTCATGAAGAAGACGGGCATGCTCAAGTAGGCATGCCGGGCTGCTGTCTTCCGACACGTGCCTAAGACTCGGGCCACCGCGTAACCCACGCGGTGGCCGTACGAAATTTGCTGAGGGGTGAGCCTGATGGTTGCTGCATCCGAAACCACACCATTGGTTCGTGCGCAGGACGGAACTTCCGTCGCACGCGGTGTGGATCACGTCAGTCGATTTCTTGGTTTGGCTGTCGGCAACCTGTACATTCTTTGCGCTGCAGTCACACTTTACGAGGTCGTGGCACGTTATGTGTTCAATGCGCCGACGCAGTGGGCATTCGAAGTCGTCATGGTTCTGTGCGCGACAGCCTGGATGCTGTCAGCGGGCTACGTGACGCTGCAGAAGCGGCACATCGGAATCACTGTGTTCTATTTGATGGCCGGTGATCGTGTGCGCTGGTGGCTTGATCTCTTTGCAATGGTCGTCGGCGTCTTTGCGCTCTACACCCTGACCAGCGATACACTGATCCGGGCACTCGAGTCGATTGATCTGATCGAACGTGGCGGCACCGGTTGGAACTCGCCGCAGCCGATGGTCTTGAAGACCATTCTGGTTCTCGGCCTCTTCCTCTATTTAATGCAATTGCTGATGAACTTGTCGCGGCATTTCCAAAGTCGCATGATCGAATTCATGGTGCTGGCATTCGCGGCTCTGGTTGTGCTGCGCTACGGCATTCAGATCGGTCACCACTACCTTGGAGAGGCGAGCCTATTCGGCCAGATTGATGGCGCAATTCTGGGTGTCGGTGAACGCACGCTCAATCTCAACGACAGCATGGACGTGCGCAGTTACGGGATCGGAGCCGTCAGTCTCGGAATCGTTGCCGCACTCCTCATATTGATGATGACCGGAATGCCGTTGGGCATCGTGACGCTGATCATCTCGGTTGTTTGCGCCTTTCTGTTCTTCGGCACCAACGGCCTTTACCTGGTGTCCGTCAACGCCTTCGATCTTCTGGAGAAGTATCCGCTGGTCGCGGTGCCGCTCTTCGTTCTCATGGCGACCATCCTGGAAAAGGCCGGAATCGCGGAGGACCTGTTCGACGCGATGTCGGTCTTTGCCGGCAATTTGCGCGGTGGCGTGGCATTACAGACGACCGTTGTGGCCGTCATTCTGGCGGCTATGTCCGGCGTGATGGGCGGCGAAATTGTGATGCTGGGCCTGGTGGCGCTGCCGCAGTTGCTGCGGCTGAAGTATGACAGGCGGATGTCGATCGGTCTGATTTGCGCCGCGGGTGCCTTGGCGACACTCATCCCACCGTCGATCGTCATGATCGTCTATGGCCTCAGCGCCAACGTCGGTATCGGTGACCTGTTCGCCGCGGGCTTTATTCCCGGTATCATGCTGGCGACTTTCTATGTCAGCTATGTGCTGGTCAGGGTCAACCTCAATCCTGCCATGGCACCAACGGCGGCAGAAATTGCCGCCATGGTCGGGGAAGAAAAGACAAGCCTCAGCCGTGAACGGTATCTCGCCGTCGGCCTTTGCGTGTTCTTGATTGCGTTCGTCATGGGCTCGATTTACGCCGGCATCGCTTCAGTGACGGAAGCAGCCGGCGTCGGCGTGTTTGGTGCCGTCATTGTGGCTGCCGCCCGGCATCGCTTCAACTACGAACTGCTGCGGGACTCGTTGGCCAACACCATGACGGTTGTCGGCACCATTATCTGGTTGATCATCGGTGCAGTCGCCTTTACCGGCCTCTACAACCTTGTCGGTGGCGCGGCCTTCATGCGCTCGCTCTTCGAGGGTCTTGGTCTGCCGCCGATCGGCATCGTATTCGTCATGATGGCCATCCTTGTGGTGCTCGGCACTTTTATGGAGTGGATTGCGATCATCTTCATCACGGTGCCGGTCTTCGCCCCGGTCGTGCGCGATCTTGGTCCGGAACTTGGCATGGAGCCGAGCTGGGCAGCCGTCTGGTTCGGCATTCTCTTCGTGATGAACATCCAGATCTATTTCTTATCACCGCCGTTTGGACCGGCCTGTTTCTGGCTTAAATCTGTCGCGCCAAAGGACATCACGCTGCAGGAAATCTTCATGTCGGTGTTGCCGTTTATCGTGCTGCAGATCATCGGGATGCTTCTGGTGATGTTTATTCCGCAGATCGCGTTGTGGCTCCCGCAGACGCTCAGCCCGAGCTAATGCCGCGCAGAGCGGATGCTCCACGCGATAATTGCGCAGGTCTGCGCCAATGATGTAAGGGGATTGCAATGGTCGAAGATGATGACAAGGATATCGCTGCCTACTATGGCATTTGGCCAACGATAATAGGACTGGCGATTGGCGCCAGCATCACGATTTTCATGTTTGCGTTGGCGGACGGCTTTACGTCATAGCCTCGTCTTTTCAGGACTCTCTTAGTTGGCCTGTGAGTTTGGTCTTGCGCGCAGTTGGTCTGACGCTGCGTGGCGGAGGTCCCGATGTGGAATTTCCTGGCCGGAACGGCGTTTGGTTTGATCGTCTCCACAGCCTACGTCTGGTATGACGTGTCACTCCCGAAATGGGTTGAGCTTCCAAGTGTTTTGCAGGGCAGCTTGCAAGCTGCCGTCATCGACGACACTCTCATGGATCTCGATTCATCCGATGCAACGCGCAGGCGTGCGGTCGAAGTCTATTTCTCCAGCCAAGCCAAGCGTGCCGCAGTGCTCGAGGCCGAGTTGGGGTTTCCGCTGGTTCGCGCGTTACAATTCCGTCGTGCTCGCAGGGCTGCGAAGATCTTGAACGGGCAGTGGAGCATCTACGACAAGGCCTTAGCCAAACCGCCGCTGCGAGAGGCGCTTGTCAGGAAACATGGCGCGGGTCGCGATGAGGAGCTGAAACAGCAGATGCTGTTCGCAGCTCTCCAGAAGAAGCCGTTCCTAAAGACGTGGATTGAACGCCACGTCGCGACGCCGACCGTCGCCAACCTGCGCCAACTTCTGACCCAAATCGGCCGCATGCGCAATGCGCCTGTCCAGGTGCCGTAACGTCTGGCGGGTTCAACTCATCTGCCGCGTGGTCGGTCAGTGTCACGCACGCTTTCCGCGGTCCGGCGGATCGCAAACACTGAATGTCTTGCCCGGCACCTTCTTCCGGAGTCGGCTTTTCATCAGGACCGAGCTGATGCACACTTGTGCAGCCTCATCATTGAGCGAGGTTGGATCGGAGTTCTCATGCTTTTGCGCGCAGCAAGCGACACCCGCCCCTATCATCTTGGCCCGTTTCCCATGGAAGTGCTGCCGCGCGACGAAAGGGTTCGCCGACAAGAGGCAGAGCGAACGGCTTCGCCAATGGATAAGCAGGAGGCGGCGCCGCAGTCCGAGTTTGCGATCGCCGTGCAAAGGTATCAGGCGTTGTTCGACAGTCTGGCCGACGGCGCGCCAGCGGCCGCGAAGGCACCCGTACCCGATGATCTCGCTCGCCGTAGCGTTGACATCAAGGGTGGCGGATATTTTCTCAATGCCGCACAGATCGGTATTTGCCGGATGCCGGCGTCCGCCTGGCTCGCGGCAGCACCGTCGCAGGACCAAACATTCGCGATTGTTGTCGCCGTCGAGCACGGCCGGCCCCCAGAGGACGACAATCCTGCAGCGACCTGGACCGAAGGCTGTGGACCGATGGCGGCGGACATGCGCGCGGGAGAGATCGCATGCTGCCTGGCGGGCTACGTTCGGCAATTGGGATTTGCGGCGACGGCTCACAGCGCGAGCCAGACGGCTGTCGATTTCGGCTGCCTCGCCGTGCTTGCCGGAGTCGCGGTGCGGCGTGAAGATAAGCTCGTTCATCCGTTCCTCGAGCAACGATATTCACTGGCAGCCGTTACAACCGAATATGCGCTGGACGAGGATGCGCCACTCGCGGAGGACGCTGATGGTGTCAACGGTCTGCATTACTGGCTCGGTATCAATGGTGCGGAGTCGG
>JBPCWB010000523.1:0-8683 GCA_051009955.1 Hyphomicrobiaceae bacterium
TTCTGTATCCCCTGATGACCGGCAAGGTGATCGTTGCCATTCATGTCGAAGCACTCAAGCTCTTTTTCAAACGCATCCCCTTCATCCGTCGGCCCGCTGCTTCACGGTTCGCCGTCGCGACGACGCGGGGCTCGAAGGGGGCCTGAACAATGCAGCGTCGCAATTCGGCTACCACCGGCCCAAATCGCAGCCGCGGCTCGTTCCGCGAAATCCGCGATGCCTTTATTCTCAGGCGCTGCCGCGAGACATTCCGCAACCTGGACGTTGGACGGCTCGAAATTACGATGCCCTCGGGCATCACTGCCGTCGTGTTCGAAGGCCGGCCCGATGCGGCCTGCAACACGCATCTGATCTTGAAGAACTACGGCATATTCTGGCGATCGTTGCGACGCGGCACCGTAGGATTTGCAGCCAGCTATCTGGACGGCCAGTTTGAAGTGAATGACCTGAGAAATGTGTTCCGGTTCTTCCTGTGCAACAAGGCAGCATTGAAGCGCGCCGGCCGCGGTTGGTTCCAAGCCCGTTTGCTGGACAAGGCCGCTCATCGCCGACGCGCAAATACGCGCAAAGGCAGCCGCAGGAACATCGCAGCCCACTACGATCTTGGAAACGACTTCTACCGCTGCTGGCTGGACGAGGGCATGACGTATTCCAGCGCCTTGTACCAAGGTGACATCCCACTCGAACAGGCGCAAGCAGACAAGTACCAGCTCATGGTCGACCTGCTGGACTTGCAGTCCGGCACGTCGCTGCTGGAGATTGGCTGCGGATGGGGCGGCATGGCCGAGTCCGCCGCACGGGCTGGTGCGCAGGTCCGGGCGATCACGATTTCGCAAGAACAGCTGCGCTATGCCAGACAGCGGCTCAACAACGCCGGCCTGTCACCCCAGGCAAGCGTTGAGTTCGTTGACTATCGCGATGTTGACGGCGAATTCGATCGCATTGCCTCGATCGAGATGATTGAGGCCGTTGGCCAGGAAAACTGGCAGACCTACTTCGATACCTTGTCGCAGAGGCTCAAGGCCGGTGGCCGGGCCGCAATCCAGGCGATTACGATCGATCCCGACATGTTCAATGACTATGCCAGGAGCCCGGACTTTATTCAGCGGTTCATTTTCCCGGGCGGTGTCCTGCCGACCGAGGCGATCATGGAGCGCTGTGCCAATGCTGCCGGACTGCAGCTCAGCAGAGTCGAGCGGTTCGGCGCCAGTTATGCGCGCACTCTGGCAGAATGGCGGAGGCGGTTTGTCGAGGCTTGGCCGCGCCTTGAAGGGATGGGCTTCGATCAGCGCTTCCGCCGCATGTGGCTCTATTACTTGACCTATTGCGAGGTTGGGTTTGAGCAATCGACGACGAACGTAGGAATCTACCTGTTTGCCAAACCTGCGTGATGGTTCGTTTTATTTGAGCTTGATCACGCAATGGCATCGATCACCTCATCCGGTTCGTTGCCTGCCGCGTATATGCTGGGAAATCGTGATTCCTGATAAGGATGGAGCCGAAAATGCCCAATGATATGAGCCCGCTCGCGCTTCAACGCGACTTCAGCCTGACTGGATATCTGGAAGGCCGAACCCGCGCCTGGGGGATATTTGAAGATCGTTTCGGCCGCGTGCGCAGCCGATTCGACGTCAGCATGTTTGGCCAATGGCAAGGCGATACGTTCACGTTGAACGAAGAATTCATCTACGACAGTGGCCGCACTGAGACCAGGGTTTGGACCGTGATACCGGGGCCCGAAAACACATTTCGCGCGACCTGTGACGATTGCGTTGGCGAGGCGACCGGCTTTGCCGGTGATGACGAAGTGACGATGTCGTATGTTTTTCGCCTAAAGCTTCAGTCGCGTGAACTGCACGTTTGCTTTACTGATCGATTGATCAAGATTGATGACTTTCGAGCGGTCAATCGTGCGATCATGAGCAAATGGGGCGTCCGCCTCGGTGAGCTCTCCCTATTTTTCGAGCGTGACAATCACGCCGAACAGGACGATCTGATCGCGCTCTAATCGGATGCGAAATTGCCTACAGGCAAGTGGGCAATTGCGCGCTCACGCTTTCATGAAATTGCGCACGGACCAGAAGTAGAGGCGGTAGGGCAGGAGGCGGGCGATTTTCAACATCGCGACGAATCTCCATGGGAAGGCAATCTCGAACCTTCTCCGCTCCAGGCCCTTGAGAATTGCAGATGATGCCTCTTCAACGCCGACCATGAACGGCATTGGAAAATCATTCCTGGCGGTCATTGGCGTGTCGACAAACCCTGGATTTATCACGCTCACGTCGATGCCGTGGCGCCTCAGGTCAAGCCGCAGCGTCTCAGCAAGATTGATGAGAGCCGCCTTTGTCGGCCCGTAGGCCGCGGCGCGCGGCAGACCACGATAACCGGCAACTGATGCGACCACGGCGACGTGCCCGCGGTTGCGTCCGATCATGTCCGGTAGAACGGCGGCCAGGACATTGTTGACACCGCCAACATTGACAAGCAGTGCCTCGTTTGCGGCGGCCGCGTCAAATACACCGGCAACCATCGGGTGCCAGACAGCTGCGGCGCAAACGACCAGATCGATCGGGCCGTGTGCGTCGCGAATGGCGGCGACAGCGTCCGTGACAGCCGATACGTCAGTGGTATCGAGTGCATAAGCCTGCAGGCGATGGTCCGCATTCGCCATTGCCGCCAGCTTTTCAGCTGATCGAGCGCTGACCGCGACAATTGAGCCGCGGGCGGCCAGATCCTTTGCGAGCTGATAGCCGATCCCGGAGCTGCCGCCGACGATCCAGACTGTGCGCCAATCCGCGGCCATCGTTGCGCTACATGCCAATCAGCGGCTGCAGCAATCTGCTCAGACGACCCCTGAATCGTGCCGGAGCTTCGCTCGCGACGATGCAGATGCAGGCCTCATCTGCCTCAACCACGGGCTGATGTTCCACATCTTCGTCCATGTCGGCAATATCGCCCGGACCGAAACGCCCGAACTCATCGCGGTAAGCACCACTGACAATCATCGTTAGCTCGGTACCGCCGTGACCGTGCTCGGGCAACTTCTTGTTTGGTGCCACCTTCAACAGACGCAACTTACCTTGCGATGGGTCGGACAAACTGATGACGTGCGTCTGAACACCAGGGCCCAGCCACTTCCAAGGGATCTCATCCAAGCCCAAGTTGGTCATCCAGCCCAGCGGTTCGGGCAAATCACTCAATCGATCCGTCCGACGCCGAGCCGAACTCTCATAGGCTGCGGGACGATCGGGCTCGAAGTCAGCGAGCTGCAATGCGCCGATCGCGTTCTGACCAACCGGCTGCGGCTCCGCCGCGCCCAGTAGCGCGCCACCGATCAGATCGAACCGGCGCAGCCGGCTCCGACATTTCTCACATACCGTGATATGAGCCGACGCCACGACGCTTAGCGCTTCGCCCAGCGTGCCAGACGACAAGCTCATCAAAGTTGCATCATCAAGATGGTGAATGATCTTCATGTCAGGCCAAGTCCTCGAAAGCACCGCGCAAACGCTGGTAGGCCAAGCGCATGCGGGATTTTACAGTCCCAAGCGGCAACGAGAGTCTCGCTGCAATTTCGCTCTGCGATAAGCCCTCCATATAGGAGAGCCGAATGACTTCAAGCTGATCCGGTGGCAAGTGTTTGAGCGCGTCGCCAACCAGCACCTGGGTCTGATTCTGCATCGCCTGCTCATCAGGCGGGATATCCTCGGACACGTGGGTCGAAAGGTCATCATCGACTTCGGCCCACGACTTGTTGCGTCGGATCCGATCGATGCGCAGGTTGCGCGCAATTGTGAAGATCCACGTCGCAGCATTACCTCGCCCTTCGACGTAGTAGCTTGCCTTGCGCCAGACCATCAGCATGGTCTCCTGGGCAAGCTCTTCCGCCGTCGCGGCATCGGCGCCCTGACGCATCAGCACGGCCTTTACGCGCGGGGCGAACTGCTCGAAAAGTTCTTCAAACGCCTCGGCATCGCGATCAATCGCAATGCGTCGAAGAAGGTCTCCCATTGCGATCCCATTTGCCGTCGGAGGGCGGCTCAACGTTCGTTCTTGTCCGGCAAGCACACGTAACATTCCCGACTCCCCTTGAGTTCGGGTGGATTACGTGGGTCTGAGCCGAACGGATCAGAGTTTGAATGCAGCAAATTCGCGCCAGTTTAGTTCCAATTCAGCGCATGGGAAGGTCAAGCACCTGCTTGGCAAGAATATTCCGCTGAATTTCGTTCGAGCCTCCATATATGGGGGCGGGCCGCGCCTTGTAAAATGGCGCCAGAATGTTAATGCCGACATTGCCGACGCGGGCATCGCCCTTCAGTGCGCCGAGCGGACCGGCGGTTTCCACGATCAGGTCGGCAATGCGAGAAAAGGTTTCCGTCGCCAGAACTTTCAGCATTGACACGTCCGGACCCAGCGTCTCGCCACGTGCAACAATGCCGGCATAATGCTCATAAGAGCAGGCGAGGTGCTCGACATCGAGCTGGAGACGCACGTATTTGTCACGGAAAACCGGATCATCGAGGACATTGCGCGCGCTCGCGACCGTTTCAAGGATCTCCATCGCGTACTCCGGGAGCTTCGGACTGCCGATATGAATCCGCTCGAAGCCGAGCAATGATTTGGCAACGGTCCAGCCTCGGTTGAGCTCTCCGATCAGATTGTCCGCCGGCGTACGCACGTCGTCGAAAAAGACTTCACAAAACTCGGCATGACCGGAGATGTCCGGGATGGGACGTACCGTAATACCGGGTTGGTTCATGTCGACCAGAAGGAAGCTGATCCCCTGCTGTTTCTTGGCATCGGGATTTGTGCGTGCCAGCACGAAAATGTGGCTGGCATCATGCGCCATGGTGGTCCAGATCTTCTGGCCGTTGATCACGAAATCGCCGCCATCGCGAACCGCCCTGGTTTGCAGGCTGGCAAGGTCCGAACCTGAACCGGGTTCCGAATATCCCTGGCACCAAATGTGCTCACACGACAGGATTTTGGGCAGATAGCGTCGGCGCTGCTCGTCAGTGCCCCATTTGATCAACACCGGTCCGACCATCAGAATTCCGTGATCCTGGAAGCGTGCGATGCCGGCCCGTTCGACCTCTTCATGAAAAATCAGCGCCTTGCCTGGCGAGAGGCCCATGCCACCAAATTCCGCCGGCCAATTCGGTGCGATCCAGCCGATTTTGGACATCCTCAGATACCAAGGCCGGAGCACATCGAAACGCAGGCGACACGGAGGGAACCTAAGCTCGTCGGGGTAATGCGTCCTGAAGTCCGTGCGCACGATCTCACGGAATTCCTCGTCAGACAGCGCGTCCCAGTCCTGCGCCTGTTGAACACCATAGGTCATGACGATGCTCCCGCCTTGTGCTTGAGGGTGCCGTAGCGTTGACGATGTTCGCTTGCGTTGCCGAGATATGGCACCCGGGCCAGCGTCCGATTGACATAGAGGCCGAGGTCATATTCATCGGTGAAGCCGATGGCCCCATGCAGCTGCACGGCCTCATTGGCCATGTGCAAGGCAACATCACCAACACGAGCCTTAGCGCTGGAGGCCGCTAGCTGACGGGCTTGCACCGTAATGTCGGGAGCCGCCACTTTGCGCAGTGCGGCCTGCGTTGCATGGTCGGCGACTTCTTTCTGCATCCAAAGATCAACCGCGCGGTGCTGCAAGACCTGGAAGCTACCGATTGGCTGTCCGAACTGTTCGCGCGTCTTGAGGTAGTCAAGCGTCAATTCCAATGCGCGATCCATCATCCCCAGGCATTCGGCGCAATTGGCGAGCGTCGCGGCGTCAGCCGTTTCGGATAAAATGGCATGAGCGTTGTCGCCGGAGGCGAGCACCTGATCCGACGCAATACGAACGTCGGCAAAGGTCAGCCAGCCGGACGCGCCGCCATCCGCCTGGTCTTCGACTTGGATCGCAGTGCCTTCTGCGCCGGACGGCAGCCAGACCAGCTGCAGTCCTTCGCGCGAATGTGCAGCAACTACAAACGCATCGGCATGCGGGATCGGGACGAAACGAGCTTCGCCAGACAGCTTTGTGCCGGTCGCATCCACGACAACGTTGGCGGCGACATCTTCGACGTCGAGACTGCCGGAGGAATTTTGCCAGGCGACAGCCGCGACGGTTTCCCCTGCCGTTACAGCCGGCAATGCTGCGCGGCGGGCGACCCCGTCGTCGCAGCGCGACAACAGCAGCGGCACGGCAACGCCCCCAGCGACGAACGGTTCCGGGGCCACGGCTCGGCCGAGCGTGCGTGCCACCGTCGCAGCAGCGTCAAGCCCAAGCGCCAGCCCGCCGGCGTCCTCTGCCACGAGGATACCCAGCCATCCCTGATCGGCCATCTCCCGCCATACGGCGCGATCAAACCCAGGCGCCTTGTTCCGCCATGAGCGCACGCGACTGGCATCAAACTTCGCGAAGGATGACGCAGCATCCTGTAGCAACCGCAGTGTATCGGAGTCTGTCATTCAGCCCTCGTCGCCCCTGTCGACCGCGGCCACGCGCTGCGGAGGGTTTCATCATGTGCAAGTTTGCCAACCCCGAAATCAGCATGCAACATGGTGCCGTCACAATGGCCATCACGACAAGAATATTACACTCGGCGGAGCCATCAGGAAGGATGTCCAATATGGATCTTAAGCTCATTCGCCTCGAAGTTTCCGACCTAGTTGCGCTGGTGACCATGGATGCGCCGCCGGTCAATGCCCAGAATGCGCAATTCAATATCGAAATGGCTTTTGCCATGGATACGATCAGCGATCGCGACGACATTCGCAGCGTCGTGCTGACCGGCGCTGGCAATGTGTTTTCGGCTGGCGCCGACATCCGTGCCCGCGGCAACATGGCCGACGTCGGTGAAAAGTGGCAGCACAACCGCCGCGCCCGCGAGAGCTATCACGCCATCCGCGAATGCACGAAGCCGATCGTCGGCGCGCTCAACGGTCCAGCACTGGGGGCCGGTCTCGCCGTCGCTGCGTCCTGCGATATCCTCATAGCGGCCGAGGAGGCATCGTTGGGTCTACCTGAAATCGACGTCGGACTGCTGGGTGGCGGTCGCCACGCGCAACGCCTGTTTGGACATTCGACCTTACGCCGCATGATGCTGACCGGCTATCGCGTGCCTGGCCCCGAGCTCTATCGGCTTGGCATCGTCGAGGCTTGCCTGCCGCGCGATCAGGTTCTGGGGGCGGCGCGGGCGATTGCGCTCGACATCGCCGAGAAAAGCCCGACCGCAATCCGTCTGGCCAAGCAATCGCTGAACGTGATCGAGGATCTCAGTCTACGCGATGGCTATCGCTATGAGCAGAACATGACCGTGCAGTTGTCCGGGCATCCGGACTCGAATGAGGCGATGGCGGCGTTTTTGGAAAAGCGCAAACCCAAGTTCGAAATCTAAAGCTTGTTTCATTTGAAATGGCGTCATTCTGACGAGCGGGATTTGCGCTGATACAGGCACGAAACAGTCGTTGACGGCCATCATGGCATTGGCCATAAGGACCTCCGACGCGTGCGCATTGACTGCTGGTGAACCTAGGCAGGCATCCTCGGAGCTGGCGATCCCGCGGCGCCCAGACGCGGTCCGGCGAGACAGTTGCCAGCCGCGTCGGCCAATCGTCGGCGAGCGCTACTGGCCGCGCGGCGATCTTTCACCGTGCATGACGTGGGATTGGAAGCTCATGAATCTCGAAGACGTTCGTCGTCACTGGGAGTCGAATGCCGCGGCTTGGACCACGCTCAGTCGCGCTGGCTATGATGTTTACCGCGACCTCGTCAACACGCCTGCCTTCCTGGACTTGCTGCCAGATGTTCGCGGCATGAAAGGGCTCGATGTCGGATGTGGCGAAGGTAGCAATACACGAGAGGTGGCGAAGCGTGGCGCTGAGATGTGTGCGATCGATATTGCACCGACATTTGTTGCCAACGCTCGGGAATGTGAGGTGCACGATCCGCTTGGTATTCACTTCAGCATTGGAGATTGCGGCAACCTGGCGTTTTCGGACGAGACATTCGATTTCGTCACGGCCTTCATGTCGCTCATGGATATGCCCGATCAAGACGGCGCCATGCTTGAGATTGCCCGGGTGCTGCGACCGCACGGGTTCGTGCAGTTCTCAATCTTGCATCCGTGCTTTGTTCCGCCAAGCCGCAAAAAGGTTCGGAACGAGGACGGCGAAGTCGTTGCGATCGCCGTCGCGGATTACTTCGAAATGACCGAAGGCGAGGTGGACACCTGGTGGTTCTCGCGTCTGTCCACTGAACAGCGCAACGGCGTTCCGCCATTCAAGGTCCCCAGATTTCACCGCACGCTCGCGAGCTGGGTGAAAATCATTTGCAACGCAGGTCTTGTCATCGAGGACGTCGCCGAGCCGGCCGCCAGTGCCGAGGCCGTCGAAGCCGTTCCCGCGATGGCTCACACGCGGCTCGCCCCGCTCTTTCTTCATGTTCGCGCCCGCAAGGCGGCGTAATCCTCCCGCTGGTGCGAGGCATGATGGGCTGACCAGCTGTTCAATCTGAGTGCAACCGTTCAAATTGCTTGCAGGTTTGGCCCATCTTGTCATGATGCGGCCCGGTCGGCAGCCCCGACAACAAATCAATTGCAGTTTTCGTGAGGCCGTAATGGCAAAGCATTTGACGCGTGACGAACTTATGGCCGGACTGCCTCATATTCTCGAGTCCCCGGCG
>JBPCWB010000524.1:0-2937 GCA_051009955.1 Hyphomicrobiaceae bacterium
TTGTACCGCCCCTGTCAAAGCCCATCAGCTTCATCGCGCTCTGCCCCTGATCGTGATACATCGTCAGGACGGCATCGAACTGGCCGTTGCGTGCGCGCACGAAGACCGTGTCTGAGGGGTAGGGACCGTCGCAGCCGAAACCGCGCGCCCTGCCTTCCGCAACGGCGGGTTCGATGATGTCGATCTCCTCGCGGCCGAAATTGCCGTTGTCACCGGCATGAGGATTGAGTGCGGCAACACCGATGCGCGGCTCGGTAACGCCGGCTGCGATCAATGATTGGTGCGCAAGCTCCAGATTTTCGACGATAACATCCTTGGTGAGGAGCGACGCGACCTTCGCCAGCGGCACGTGCGATGTGACGCGCGCGTTCCATAGGCCGTCGAGAATGTTGAACTCGCTGGCTTTGCCATCAAACGACAGGACTTCCGACAAGTAGACGATCTCGTCCTCATAGGATGGATGAGCCAGTCGCATCGCTGCCTTGTTGAACGGCGTAAAGCAGACGGCATCGACAGTCCCTCGGCGGGCAAGCTCGATCGCTGTGTCGAAATTCGTCAATGCTGACCGACCACCCGCATGCGAAATCTGGCCGAGTTCAATATCGCCTGGATCAAGATGACCGAGATCCCAGAATACCGTGTCGTTTGCGGCAATGGCATCGGCTTCGGTGTCTACTATTGAAAGATCCAACTGAACTCCGGTGTGACGTTCGCCCATCTTCAGGACACGACGGTCACCGATGACAATGTAACGCGCCGCCGCCCGTGTCGCCGCGTCGTTGACTAGTCGGGCCGTCAATTCCGGGCTAATGCCACACGGGTCGCCCATTGCCAGAGCAATTCTGGGGAGTCCGGTATCACTTTCTATCGCCATGCCGAACGGGAAACCTTCTTGGAACATCAATTGAAGACTATCGCATACTGTATGCAGTGTGTAGAATGCTATGGTCACCATACCAAGGTGGCGCTTGTCAAGTGCGCAGGCGAAACTGAGATGGTCGGGTGCGGCAGATGACCGGCGCCGCAGCGATGGATCGGGAGCGGATATGGCGGATCTCCAGATGCTGGACGGCGCAATTCAGCGGCGAACCCTGCATGACGAAGTGGTTGACCGCATGCGCGATATGATCATCGAAGGTCATCTCGCTGCTGATGAGCGGATCAACGAGACTGAACTCTGCCGGCAGCTCGGCGTCTCGCGGACACCGGTGCGCGAGGCCATCAAGACATTGGCGAGCGAAGGGCTGATCGAATTGGTCCGCAACAAAGGCGCGATCGTACGACGGCTTGGTGCCAACGAGATTGTCGACATGCTGGAAGCCGTTGCCGTGATCGAGTTGTACGCAGCAACGGTCGGCGTCGAGCGTGCGAGCGACGATGACATTGCCGCGATCGTCGAGCTGCACGGGCAGATGCGGCAGTTGTTCGACTCTCGTGACAGGCTCTCCTACTACAAGCTGAATCAGGCGATCCATGCATCAATTGTCGGGTTGACGTGTAATCAAACATTGATCGCCACGCATGAAATGCTGCAGATGCGGTTACGTCGGATCCGCTACGTCGGCAACGAACAACCGGCATCCTGGTCGGGCGCCATGCGCGAACACGAGAAAATCATTCGGGCGTTGCGTCGCCGCGATGGTTCGAAGCTGCGCAGTGCGATCGATGACCATCTGCAGCGGACGCGCGAGCGCGTCATTCAATTTATGGAAAGTGCCGAGGCTTCTCCTTCCTAGGACATTGCGATTAGTCATCCTGCCCGACCAGCGCGAGAAGATTGTCCTTGGCATCGACGATCTTGCGAAATTGGTCAGGATCGCCACCGCTATCAGGATGATGGGTGTGCGCCAACTTGCGAAATGCACTAAGTACCTTCGATTTGTTCACTGTGCCGACGAGGCCTAGCACAGTGCGTTCCTCCGCCATGACCGGTTTTAGCCCGACTGTCGCCATGTAGGCATCAAGCATCGCGATATCGTCTTCGGAGTCGCTGCTGGCAGGTTTTGGCCGACCTTCATGGGTGTAAAACCGACCGGGGCAATCTGTCTCGCATGTCGCCCAGCCCGTTGTCTCGAGCGCTCTGCGATCGAGTGCAACAACGGCTGGCGCGTTCTTGACGGTATCGCTCGAGTCGTCTTGCCGGCCAGGGTGACACACATAGACCGTAGTCGGCGTGACTCGTGTAATTGGTAGCTGCTGCCAGCCGTGGCCCCATAGATAGTAAAGATGGCCATGCTGTTCGATAGTTTGGATCATTCGCTCTATTCCGTCTGGCGCTTCGCAGCCGAATCCGTCGTACGCCTTCTATATCCGGAAGCACGGGCGTCGGCGAGGTCTCCGCAGTGACATAGGTGGTCACAAGCAAGCTGTCGACGAACGTTCGAAATTTCTCGCCGGCCCAAAGCACGGCACGGCATCTGCGCTCAACTCGCTACGAACACATAGAGTCATTTGATCGCACGCCACTCTTTCTGACATTGGCCGAACCTGAGCATACCGGAAGTCCTGGTTTATTGTGAACCACCCGGCCCGATGTTGCGTTCCCTGTTCACGTGTGCCGATCGGCTCACCAGTCATTCGCTAGCGCATATGCGCAGCGATGATGAGATGAACAATAAAGAAAGGGAATGAAGATGATGAGCTTCCTTAAGTCCGCAGCGGTTGCAGCGGTTATGGCGGTGTCGTTTGCGGTAATGCCGGCTGCCGCGGGCAAGAAGGATATCGTTGACACGGCCGTCGGTGCCGGTCAGTTCAACACACTCGTTGCGGCCGTGAAGGCGGCAGGCCTGGTCGACACGTTGAAAGGCAAAGGGCCGTTCACGGTTTTCGCTCCGACCGACGAAGCGTTCAAGAAGTTGCCGGCTGGAACCGTCAAGGATCTGCTGAAGCCGGAGAACAAGGCGAAGCTGGCCGCAATCCTGACCTACCACGTCGTGC
>JBPCWB010000525.1:0-2533 GCA_051009955.1 Hyphomicrobiaceae bacterium
GACCGGGAGCCACCTGAACAAAGCCGACCAGAATGCATCTGAAATCCGCCTCACCAAGACCTGACGCTTTGACGAGACGCACGACCGCACATGGCGATGTCATCGGTTTTCGTGCGAACAACGGCGCACATGTCTGGCGCGGCATTCCTTACGGAGCCTCAACTGCTGGTGTCAATCGTTGGCGTGCGCCGCAGCCGCCACCGACCTGGCACGGTGTTCGCGAGACAATTGAGGTTGCGGAACGCTGCGCACAGCTCACGAATGAATTCGATGCAGACGAAGGTTTAGCCCCGGGCCGCGTTGTCGGCTCCGAGGATTGCCTGACGCTCGATGTCTATGCGCCGCCCGATGCTTCCGGCCAGGCGCTACCAGTGATGGTCTGGATTCATGGTGGCGGGAATGTGTGGGGCCGATCGGGGGCCTATGACGGCTCACGGCTCAGCGTGAACGAGGGCGTTGTCATCGTCGCCGCCCAGTATCGGTTGGGATTGCTTGGCTGGTTCGCTCACAAGGCGCTACGCGAAACGGCAACCAAACCGGAAGATACAGCGGCTTCATTTGCGACGCTCGATCTTATCGCCTCGCTGAAGTGGGTCCGAGACAATATCGAGGCATTCGGCGGAGACCCCGGGAAAGTGACAGTCTTCGGGGAAAGCGCAGGCGGCCACAACGTCGTCACACTGCTCGCCGCGCCACGCGCCAAGGGGCTGTTCCATCGCGCGATCATTCAGTCGGGAAGTTTCGATAGTACACGGCTCTCCGAAGCCGAGGGCGAAGAAGGTAATCGCCTCAATTCGGCTCGTGCAATCGCCAGGACGTTGAACGCAACAACGGCTGACGATCTGCGAGCAATCCCTGTCGACAAGTTCCTGCTGGCCTGTGAACGCCGGCCAGGTTTCGTAGATGTGCCACGCGTTATCCAAGACGGGATCGTTCTGCCGGCCGCACAGCTACGCCAAGCGTTTGCCTCAACCGACACATTCAACACCGTACCGATCATCACGGGCACCAATCGTGACGAGATGAAGCTCTTCTACCTGCGCGATAAACGGCTGATGAGGAAATTGTTCTGGCTGTTCCCGGTTGCGCGCGACCAAGGCTTCTACGACGTGTTCACTCACTACATTACAAGACTGTGGCGCATTCGTTCGGTCGATGAGCCGGCCCTGATGATGTCACGCTCAGGGCACCGTGACGTTTACGCCTATCGCTTCGATTGGGACGACGGCGGCCGCTTCCTCTTCATGGATTTCAAGAAGATGCTTGGCGCAGCACACGGGTTTGAACTGCCATTCCTCTTCAACCGATTTGAGCATTTGGGCCGCGCTGATCGCATACTGTTCCAGAGCCGCACGCTACAGGATCGGGAACGCTTGAGCCGTGCCATCGGTCATTACTGGGCGTCCTTCGCCCGCGATGGAAGGCCGACCTGCCCCGACGAACCGGACTGGCCGGCCTATGGCTCGGATGCAACCTTCCTCAGGCTCGATACGCAGAACGATGGCGGGATCGAAGTCGCTTGCGGCAGCGATGGCATTGACGCTCTTTTGGCGGACATTCGCAATGATGGCCGGTTGGATGACAATCAGCGCTCGTTTCTGGCCGAAGAAATGTGCAAGTGGATGTTTGCTGACTCGATCCAGGACAAGATTCGGTCAGGCGTCACGAGTGCACTGCCTTATCGTTCGCCACTACTGAATTGAACGCCTCCGACGCCGCGGCATCGTGCGACGGGACGATCATGAGTTCTGGCAGCATCTGCTTTAGCTGACGCACCTTTGCATATGACCGACGAAGCAGTTCCGCGTCGCCCTTGCCTGGAACCTTGTCCACCATCAGCATCTCCACGCTGTAGGCGAGATCCCCGATCAGCAGTATCGGCGTCAGCTGCGGTGAACGTATGAGCATTGAGCTTGAGCCCGGTGTATGACCGGGCGTCGGCAGCAGGATGAGAGACCCGTCGCCCATCACGTCATAGGAACCGCCGAACGGCGCGAACAACGGATCGTCGACCGGCGCAAATTCGACCGGGTGCCACTTGGCCTGAGGGATCTGGATATGCTCACGCAGGATCCACTCTCGTTCCGGATGTGTTCCGGAAAGAACGTCCCATTCCTGCCTGCTTACGATCAGTTCGGCCTGTGGAATGTGCGCTATCCCGCCGACGTGGTCGAAATGCAGGTGCGAGAACACGGCCTTCTTGACGTTTTCGGGGGAGAAGCCTTCCTCGCGCAGTTTTCTGTCCAGCCGGTCTTCTTCGCCAATATGAAATCGAAAGAGCCTCTTGAGCAGGAATCGGCCGATTGGGCTCGAGATGTAATTTGGGTCAGTGGCTATTGCCGGATCGAGGCCGGTATCAAACAGGATCAGGCCGTCCCGGTGCTCGATGACAAACAAGTTTATGGGCAGGTCCATCCATTTCTGCGACGTGAGTAACCACCACCACAGTGGCAGCCAGGTCCCGCGCTGATGTTCCGGATGGGCCTCGGCTGACCCGGTTGACAGCAAAGTGACGGACTTGATGATCTGATCG
>JBPCWB010000526.1:0-3925 GCA_051009955.1 Hyphomicrobiaceae bacterium
TGGAGGCAACGCACTGCTTCGACTACACCAAACCGGACGATCATCCCAAGTCCTGCAAGAACGATGGCATGGTCATGCCGATCCTGGAATACCAGAACTGCACAGCTAAGCCGAAAGGCTGCAAGGGCATTTCTGTGACGGGTGGTTATGTCTATCGCGGCGCAGCGAAAGCCTGGGATGGCAAGTACATCTTCGGTGACTGGTCGAAGGGTTTCGCAGCCATGGACGGACAGCTGTTCGTCGGCAGTAAGGGCAGCGACGGTAAGTGGAGCATGGACAATGCGGTCGCAACGAACATGAGCGGCAACATGCCTTACATCCTCGCGTTTGCGCAGGACGCCAAAGGCGAAGTCTATGCCCTGACGTCAATTACCACCGGACCTAACGGTAGCCTGGACACGATCTATAAGATCACCCCGGCAAACTAAGGCTGGACGACAATCACGCGCCGCGGCATTCCGGGCTTCTCCGGCTGCCGCGGCGTTCCTTCGTCTAAAAGGTGCCACCTTCAAAGCTTGATCTTATTGTCATCACCGAATGAGTTTTGCGATTCAATCGCGACGGGGCGTCGTGTGTACGACGAGCTGGTCCCAAACTAAGATGACAGGCTGGAAATTCTGGAGAACGTTGAATGGGCATTGCGCGGTCAATACGGATCATGTTGACGGTTTCGGCGATCTGTGCCGCCACCGGAACAGCTTTTGCAGCGGACTCCGATACTGAAGCCAAGGAAACGCCACCTGAATTCACCGAGGCGTATCTCGCGGACGAAAAAAACTTCAAGCTTGGGGAGGAAATCTGGCAAGATCAGTGCCGTCATTGCCATGGCTCGTCCGCTTATCCGGGCAAGGCGCCGAAACTCAAGCCTTACCGCTACAAGCCCCCTTTCGTGTTTGACCGCATCACCAACGGCTTCGAGAAGATGCCGCCCTGGAAGGACGTCTACACGAAGGAGGAACGGATGGCGTTGGTGGCCTACATCTTGAGCGACGACTTTTCACCCTGATATAGTCCGCCCTTGATCGGTGACGTTCTCGCGACGCCTCACCGGACACAGTCGGACGGTGCGGCCCTGTAAGAGTGATGGGAGAGCCAAGCCTTGCGACATGTATTGGTGATATTGTTTGGGCTGGGGCTCGTAGTTGCATCGTTTGGTGCCAGCGCCAAAGACGCGTTGCCGAACGTCAAGCTGGAGTTGGTTGCCGAAGGCCTCCACGCACCAATCTTTCTTGTCGGCATTCCGGATGGCAGTGGGCGGCGGGTCGTTGGGGACCAGGTCGGCGTCGCACACGTGTTGGCCGCAGACGGGACGCGCTCCAGCGCTTCCTTCATCGACCTTCGTGATCGCATGACGCCATTGCTCAAGGCTTTCGATGAGCGAGGACTTTTGGCGCTGACCTTCCATCCCGAATTCGCGCGCAACGGCCTGTTCTACGTGAATTATTCCGCGAAGCGTCGAAGCAACTCCCCGTTCAAAGGGAAGACGGCCTATACGTGGCGGCTGTCCGAATTCAAGGTCGATCCAACCGATCCGAACCGCGCGGATTTGGCAACCGAGCGCGTGTTGTTGGAACTCGACTGGGTCAATCGCAAGCACAATGGCGGCGGTCTGGCGTTTGGACCAGATGGCTTTCTCTACGTTGGCGTCGGTGATGGCGGTGGCGTTCACGGCGTTCCCGACGTCTACATTCCGCCGAAAGCCGATGACAAGGACCAGTTCAGGCACGCCAAGGAAATCAAAGAAGATCCTTACAAGATCCCGGAACGCTTTCATCACTATGATCGCTTTGCGCAGGATACGACACGCCTCAACGGCAAAATTCTGCGGATTGATGTCAACACCGGCCAACCCGGCTATGCGATCCCGCCGTCCAATTATTTCCGTGGCAAGGCCTCGGGGCGCGACGAGATCTACGCCTGGGGATTTCGGAATCCATTTCGCATTTCGTTTGACCGTGCTGGCGGCGGTGCAATGATCGTTAGCGGTGTTGGCGAGTCGTTGTGGGAGACGATCTATCTGGTCGATCGCGCGGGCAACTACGGCTGGGCGGTCCGCGAGGGCAGGCACTGCTTTGTGCGCGCGCGCGCATTCGATCCGCCGGCAGACTGCCCGAAAGTCGACAAGTTCGGGGAGACGTTGCGCGACCCGATCGTCGAATATCCCAACTGGTCTGTGATGCGGCCGTGGTCCAAGGTCAAGGCCACGCCGTTGGGTACCGCAAACGTCGGCGGCTTCATCTATCGTGGCCAGGCGCTGCCCGAATATCATGGCAAACTGATCTTCGGTGACTTTAGCGCCGCGATTGAAAAGCCCTCGGGCCAAGTGTTCGTTGCGACGCGGCCGGCGTCCGGCGCCGGGCTGTGGTCTATTGAGTCGCTACTTCGAACGGACCAGCGGCTGCATAGCCTCGGCGAAGATGGCCAGGGCGAACTCTATCTCTTGACGACCGCGCTTGGCATACCTGTTGGTCAGTCGGGCAAGGTGTGGAAACTCGTTCGCGGCAAGTAATCGTGACTGAGTCCCGGAGGTGCGGAGCCAACCGGTGGGTACGGCGCTCGTCGACATCCACAGCCACCGTCTTGACTCGTCCCGAGCGACGTCATTCACTGATCGGATCCGAGAGTGCGCTGAAATTCGATTGTCGGCGGCAGGTTCTATGAGTTGGCGCTTTGTTGACCTTTACCTTGTGGCCTTGTGGAGTGTTTTGCTGTCGTTTGATGCAGTCGCTCGGCCCGATGTCGTTGATTGGTTGAGTTGTCGAAATCAACTCGATCGTACGATAGCCGACTGCAGATCCGAGCAATTGCGCGCCATCAACAGGCGCAGATGCATTTCCCGGCGCATGCGCGATCAACGCAGCGACAAAAGTGCGATAGCCGTTTTGAAGGATACATTCGGTGAGGTCTATGCCTGCGCCGACAATGACGGTGTTGTCGACAACGGCGAACGCCATCAATTCGGTCCCGAGCATCTGTCGGACAACGAGAAGTTTGCGGCCGACGATTTGGACTACAGCACCGACGATTGCGACGAAGCGCTGGCTGCTGCCGTCCATTTCTGCTCTCAATCGAATAATGTCGGGCGCTATATCATTGATGTCCGATCGGCCTCGACAGGACGCGAGGCCATGGCCTGTGTGAAGAAACGGCTGCGCGGTCGCTACGATTATGATCGGCATTTTCGCGTGGACGTCAGTTGGCGCCGGCGCATCGCGCCGGAACATGCGCAGTTGTTCTGGTATTGCCGGGTGAGCAGAAGAGACCGGCAGCGCTGGCTTTGGAAACGCCAGCAGCCGCGGCTTGTCACGTCGAAACACTATTGCCGGGGCCACCCTCACCGAGATTGTCCCAAACGAATGCCGGAGAGGTCCTCTAAGCCGACGTGCTGGGAACTGCTACATACTGAGCGCGGCCGGGCCCGCTTGGGAGCCAAGTTTGCCGATCTCCCCTACATCCGCGTTTCGCAAGCGGACGCCGATTGCGAGATGCGCTTGGCTGAGTCAGGAACGCGCGTCCACTTCGAGGAAGTCAAATTTGTTGGCTATGCGTTTTGCGGTGTGGAGGTCTTTGCTTTGAACCGCAATGCCTTCGCCGGGCGATCCGGCAACTTGGGCTACAGCATCAGTAATCAGCAGGTCGACGAGCTGTGGGCCAAGCGCGGTTATGTCGCCGGCCTTGCCTGGGTGTACCGAAATCGTTCACCGATCTTTATATCGAAGTGGTACTACGACAACCTGAAGGACTGGCGAACGTTTCAGGTCATTGTGCATGAATGCGGCCATATTGCTGGTGCCGATGAGACGCGGGCGGACTGCTATGGCATCGACATTCTTGCAAGGAAAGATTTACGACTAGCGACGGACTTCTTTGAGACGTTCAACCGGTTTTTCTCGCGACTCTGTAATCTCGATCGCAGGCGGGGACG
>JBPCWB010000527.1:0-10092 GCA_051009955.1 Hyphomicrobiaceae bacterium
CAAACAGAAGGGCTTCACTGTTGATCCGATGATGTCCGCAGACTTCAGCAAGTTGCTGGCTGTCGAGGACAAGCGCGTCAAGAGTATCATGAATAGCGCAGGCCTCTACCAATCCAAGGCGAAGTAAACGTCTCCTGCAATCTCGCGGAGAAGCCCCCGCATACGCCATGTCAGGCGCCCGGGCTTCTCCGCCGTCCTGGCCGCGAGACCCAACCGATGAACGTGCGCAATCTCATTGCTGGCCTGGTTCTGGCCGTTGTGGCAGGAGTCTATGCGTTCCTCATCGACGGCATTCCAGACCGGACATTGCCAAACACCCCTGGGCCGTCATTCATGCCATGGCTGATCGCATGCGCGCTGGGCATTCTTTCGCTGGCGTTGGTTGCACAAGGCGTAATTGGCCTCCTTGGAACATCTGCAGGCGTCCAGGGACAGACAGATATTTCAGTCGATTCCAAGGCTGTGCTGCTGTTGGCTCTGTTGGCGATCTATGTCGTTGCCATCCCCTATGCCGGGTTTCTCTACGCAAGTGTTGTCTTTTTTGTCGGCGCAATGGTTCTTTTTGGCGCCCGCAATCCTGTTGTGATCATTGTCTCTTCGATCGCCATTCCATTGTGTCTGCAGTATCTCTTCCGCCACCTCTTTTCCATCGTGTTGCCGTCAGGCAGCTTCTAGGAAGGCACGATGAGTCCAGATGTCGTACAGGGCTTGCTCCAATCGGTGATGCCATCCAGTTTGGTAGCAACAGCGGTTGGTGCGTTTCTCGGTCTCATCGTCGGAATGATTCCGGGGATGACGATTTCTACGGGCATCATTGTCGTGTTGCCGCTGACATTTGTCCTTGAGCCCAACATTTCGATTGCGCTGTTGCTCGGCCTCTATGTCGCCGGTATGACGGGTGGAAGCTTTTCAGCCATTTTGCTCAATATCCCGGGAACGCCGTCAGCGTCGGCGACGGCCATGGACGGCTATCCCATGGCAGCGCGCGGCGAGGCCGGACGAGCGCTTGGAATTTCCGTACTCGCAGGGTTCATTGGCGGACTCTTCAGCTTTCTTTGCCTCTACTTCATCGCGCCGGCACTAGCCGAAGTCGCGCTGCAATTCAGGGCGCCGGACCTCTTCAGTCTGGTTCTGTTCGGATTGACGATCATCTGCAGCTTTGCGGCGCAGTCTCTTATCAAAGGCCTACTCTCCGCCGTGATAGGCCTGGTCATTGTGACGATCGGCCAAGACCCCGTCATGGGAACGGCACGCTTCACGTTCGGTGACTCGAACATGCTTGCCGGCATCAACTTTCTTACCGCACTGATCGGGCTGTTCGCCATTCCGCAACTGGTTGAGAACCTGCGCCAACCGTCCGGCGACGGCGACCAGCCGGTCGCCTCCGCCAACTTTGGCCGTACGCTGCCGCGGCTCGCGGATATTGCGAAAATGCGGGTCCCTGTTGCAATCGGTTCATCCGTAGGCGCCTTCCTCGGTATTCTGCCTGGAGCCGGCGGGCCTATCGCAGCATTCATCAGCTACGATTACACGCGCAAGTCCAGCAAAGATCCCGAACAATTCGGTCAAGGAGCGGTCGAAGGCATCGCGGCACCGGAATCCGCGAACAATGCGGTGACCGGAGGCGCGCTCATCCCGATGATGACACTCGGCATTCCTGGCGACCCGGTAACCGCCATTCTGATCGGAGCGCTCCTGGTTCACGGACTTGCGCCGGGGCCCTTGCTCTTCATCGAACGCGCCGACTTCGCTTACGGCATCATCTTTTCGTTCTTTTGGGCGAACATCTTCAACTTTTGCATTGCCATGATTGGGTTGCGCTATCTCGTGAAGTTGCTGGCCACGCCCCGTGCGCTGCTCATGCCGACAATAGCACTCCTCTGCGTCATCGGCAGTTTCGCCCTGCGCAACTCCGTCTTTGACATCTACGTCATGTTCGCCTTTGGACTCCTCGGCATTGCAATGCGCTGGCTCGACATGCCGGTCGTCCCTCTGTTGCTTGCGCTGGTGCTTGGCAAGCAGCTGGAGGAGCATCTGCGTGTCGCGCTAACCGGATCGCAAGGCGACGTCTCCGTATTCTTCACGTCGCCGTTCAGCGTCCTTTTCCTTTCTCTTTCTGTCATCTCGATCGCCTGGTCGCTGCTGGCCGCGCGGCAGACGAAACCCAGCAATGAATTGCCAACCACCAACTGACACGACAATTAATGAGGTCTCTTAGAAATGAGTAACAACAAAGTCCGAGTTGCCGTTCTGGGCATGGGGTGGTGGTCCGACGTTCTTGCGGACGGCATTCTGCGTGGCAATGATCTCGAAATTGCCGCCTGCTTTACGCGCTCCGCGGACAAGCGCGTGGCCTTCGCCGACAAGTACAACTGTCATGCCGCAGCGACTTATGAAGAGATCTTGGGTGACAGTTCCATAGCTGCAATCATCAACACGACGCCGAACAACGTCCATTTGGAGACGACAAAACTGGCCGCTGAAGCTGGCAAGCACGTTTTCCTCGACAAACCCATCGCAAATACTGTTCGCGAAGGCATGGAAATTGCCGAGGTCTGCAAAAAGGAGGGTGTCATTCTTTCGCTGGGATATCAACGTCGGCGTCAGGGTCATTTCCGCTGGATCAAGACGCAGATCGATGATGGTAATTTTGGCAAGCTCGTGCAGGCCGAGGCCAATATCAGTCGCGATCGCCTCGGCAAATTCGATCTCACATCATGGCGGTATCAAGCGGCGGGCATGCCGGGTGGGGTCATGCTGCAGATCGGCATCCATTACGTTGATGTTCTCGAGTATCTGATGGGCAACGTCGTGCGCGTCATGGGTCGATCCAACCAACTCGTGCTGCCCGGCGACAACCCCGACGTTGCCAACCTCATTCTCGAACACGAAAACGGGGCGATCTCCAATCTGACGGCCAGTTACGCGTCGGCATCGGAGTACTACATGATGAATATCTACGGCAAGGAAATGAGCGCCTACTACGATCTCTTCGGTGGATTGCGCTATCTCAAACGCCATGAAGACAAATCGCATCCTGTGGAAGTCGAAAAAGTTGATGACATCCGCGCCGAGCTGGACGAATTCGCCTCGTGCATCCGGTCAGGCAAGGAACCCGAAACCGACGGCTTTTGGGCCGCTCGCAATCTGGCAGTGATCAAGGCCGGCGTCCGCTCGGCAAAGGAAGGCCGGATGGTCGAGGTATCAGAGATCTTGGAGAGTGGTGAATAACTCGCCGTAGCTAGGCACGAATTCCGGGACGACGACAACGGGCGATACACTTTCATGAACGATCAAAAAAAAGAGTCCGGACGCAGTTCCGCAATGCGTCGGAACGCTCGGCTGATTGCTGCAGCGGGTGGTATCGACCCGGCACTTCAATCAGGGCAATTGCCGAAAATGCTCGGCACGACGCTTTCCGAAGGCTTGGTGCTTGGGCTGCTGCGCCAGGGTGTGCGCAAATACTTCGGCATTTTCGGGCACGGCTCGACCGATCTGGCGGAAGTGCTTCGCATCTATGATGAGGAAGGCGTGACGCGCACGATCAATTGCCGAAACGAAGTTGCCATGGCACACGCCGCAACCTGCCTCAGCTGGCAGTTCGGCGAAGTGCCCGCCGTCGTGACGTCAATTGGACCGGGCGCCCTGCAGGCCATGGCCGGATCGTTGGCCAGTGCATCCAACGGTGTCGGCGTCTACCACATCTACGGCGATGAAACGACGTTCGGCGAAGGCTACAATATGCAGCAAATCCCGAAAGAGGCGCAGGGTCTCTTCGGGCAACTGACGGCTGTCATGGGTCAGTCCTATGTCCTGCACACTCCGGAAGCCCTGAGAGACTGCCTGCGCCGGGGGTCCAATTGCGTGCACCATCCATACAAGGCCGGCCCGTTCTACGTCCTTCTGCCGCTGAACACGCAGCCGGCGGCCGTAAAGTTCAATCTTGAGGCGTTGCCCAAGCCTGTCGCGGCCCCCGCTATCGTTCCCGTCGGTGCCGAATCCTTTGAGCAGGCCGCTGCCCTGATCAGCAAGCATCACCGCATTTGTATCAAGGCTGGCGGCGGAACCCGGGGTTTTGACGATCAATTGACACGACTTGCCGAGTCTGTTGGCGCGGCGGTCGCGCTCTCGCCCGGTTCTACCGGCGTCTTATCCGACGCGCATCCGCAAAATATGCATGTCGGCGGATCAAAAGGTACGATCAGCGGTAACTACGCCATGAGCGAATCCGATCTCGTCGTCGTTATTGGCTCGCGCGGCGTCTGCCAGGCGGACTGTTCCGGCATCGGCTACGCGGCGGCCGAAGCGGTGATTAACGTCAACGGCGATCTGTCGGATCTGACGCATTACAACAAGACCGTTGGGCTGCAGGGCGACATCGGTGCGGTTATTGACCGGCTGCTCGCTGTCATCGAGAGCGGTGGCGGGGTCGATCTCGCAGCCAAGCAAGACTGGCTCAAACGCTGCGCCGCCAAGAAAGCCGCGTGGGCTGCATTCAAGTCCGAACGAACGGCAGCTTCCGCAATGCATGATGATGTCTGGGACAGGGCGGTGCTGGGCCAACCCAGTGCCATCAGTATTGCAAGTCAATTTGCCAAATCGATCGGTGCCGCAAAGTACTTTGATGCAGGCGATGTTCAGGCGAACGGGTTTCAAATTGTGGAGGACGATCGCACCGGTGATACGTTCACGGAGGCCGGTGCCTCTTATATGGGTTTTGCGGTCAGCGCTTTGTTGGCGTCGGCCGTTGCCGACAAGAAGCGTTACGGCATCGCCTTTTCGGGCGATGGATCGTTCATGATGAATCCGCAAGTCCTGATCGATGCTGTCGAGCATGGTGTGCACGGGATGATTGTTATCTTTGATAACCGGCGCATGGCTGCCATTACCGGTCTGCAGCGTGCCCAATATGATCACGAGTTCCGTACTAACGATGCCGTACCTGTTGACTACGTGCAGATGGCGAATGCCGTTGCCGGGGTAAAGGCGTTGTCCGGCGGCAGTACCGCGGAATCGCTACGCAAAGCCTTGTTGGAAGCACATGCTTACCCTGGGCTATCCGTGGTGCACGTGCCGGTTTATTTCGGTGACAATCCGTTGGGCGAGATGGGCGCCTATGGCTCCTGGAATGTGGGGAATTGGTGCGAAGACGTTCAAAGCACCTATATCAGTCAGGACATCTGACGTGTGCTTGCCCAGAGCAACCTGCTTGATGCCGGAACCGGTTGGATCCAACATGAAGCCGAACGTTGCTCGCGCTTCTTAGAGCGATCAGCTTGGTGCCAAATGTTGCAGTCGCCGTCGCGGTTCCAGCATAGGGCACGATGATCTGGAAGATTCGCGCGCAGATTGACGTCGTGGGTAATGATCCCGAGCATCCTCCATCCAAATGAGATCGGCCTTCCAATTCCAACAGGCGAATTGAGGCGTTTTACGTGAGTTCTCTATGCCGTTGTCGACGTCGCATTCGAAGCTCGACAAAGTTGATCGAAGGCCTCTTCATCGGTCCGCCAATCCTGGCTGCGTTCCAAGGCCAACGTCTGTACAGCAGACTTGAACGGTTCCTCCGTCAGGCAGCGCTTGCGACGGAGGCACGCTTGATAAGACAAGGCCCCGAGATGACCTGCACCGGACACGACCATTCCGATGAATGACATTTTCTGCGATGAGATGGCGCTGTGCTAATCATGAGGTATGATAGCGGGAACAGGCAATCGCCCATCTGAAACTGGGTGGCGAGGTGCTCTGCAGATGTCGCAGTCAGGGAGAGGACAGCATGGCGACCGAACGGCCGGAAATCCAGGGCAGTCACTTTGCCGTATCCACGGGACACTATTTTGCGAGCCAGGCGGCCTTTGAAGTTCTGCAGGCCGGCGGCAATGCGGTCGATGCCGGTGTCGCCGGCGGGTTAGCGCTGGGAGTCTTGCAGTCGGACCTGGTGAGCGTTGCCGGCGTCGCTCCGATTATATTGTGGGACGCGAACCGGGCGGAAATGGTCACCATATCCGGGCTCGGCGGCTGGCCGGCGGCCGCGGACATCGAGTATTTCCGCAGCGCGCATGGCGGTGCCATTCCCGTCGGGCCGATGCGGACGGTGGTGCCCGCGGCGCCTGCGGCCTGGATCGCCGCACTTGAGCATTACGGCACCATGGGATTTGGTGATGTCGCGCACTACGCCGTTCGTTTTGCGCGTGACGGCTTCCCAATGAATGCCTTGTTGCGACAAACCATCGTCAACAACCGCTCAAGCTACGAAGCATTTCCCTATGCGGCGAGTATCTATCTCGCGAACGCTGGTGAACCACCCGAAATCGGCGAATTGTTTTACCAGAAGGATCTGGCTGCCAGCCTCCAGTTCATGATCGATCAGGAACAGTCGGCTCTTGGCAGTGGCGCCGATCGCAGAATGGGCCTGATGGCTGCTCGGGACGCATTTTACAAAGGCGACCTGGCCAGGACCATCACGGACTATCATGGCTCTGTCGGCGGCTGGTTGACGATGGCGGATTTGGCGGCGTTCGAGGTAGGGTTTGAACCACCAGTATCGACAGGCTTTGGCGATTGGCAGATGTTCGGTTGCGGTCCTTGGTGTCAGGGACCGGCCTTGCTGCAAAAGCTGAACCTGCTAAAGCAGTTCGACTTGCAGTCATACGGGTGCAATAGCCCCGACTATATCCATGCTCATGTTGAGGCCACCAAGCTTGCGATGGCCGACCGCGACGCCTTTCTCGGCGACCCGAATTTCGTCGATGTGCCGATTGAGCGATTGCTGTCACAAGATTATACCGTTGAACAGTTCGGCAGAATCGACATGGCAAGCGCCTTTCCTGAAATGCCGGCACCTGGCAACGCTTCCGGCGGGTTACGGTGCGATTTCTCGGCGACAAAGAGGTCCGCAGGCGAACCGCATCCGGCTGGCGCGCTCGACACGAGTTATCTGTGTGTCGTCGACGACAAAGGCAATGTGTTCTCGGCGACACCGTCCGACGGCTCCTATAATGGTGGCATCGTCCCTGGTACGGGGATGAGTGTCAGCCCGCGCGGCGTGCAATCCTGGACCGACCCCGATCATCCGTCCTCGATCGAACCTGGCAAGCGTCCACGCCTGACGCCCAATCCGGCGATTGCCGTGCGCGGCAATGGTTCGGCGTTCCTTCCACTGGGCACACCTGGTGGTGATGTGCAGACGCAGGCGATGGCGCAGACATTCGCCAACGTTGCGGTGTTTGGCATGGGACCGCAGGAAGCCGTCGAGCAACCTCGCTTTGCCAGCTATTCGTTTCCGTCCTCGTTCGAACCTCATGACGATCATCCAGGATTGCTCAAACTCGAAGGCAGACTCGATGAAGCGACGTGCGAAAATCTGGCGGCGCGCGGTCACAGAGTTGAGCGATGGCCCGATCGAACGTGGCTTGCCGGCTCGATATGCATGATCCTTGATGACCGTGAAACCGGCATCAAGGCCGCCGGAGCCGATCCGCGCCGCGTCGCCTATGCGCTGGGCTGGTAGCCAATATCACGTGCTTTGCTTGCCCGGCTTGAACCATGAGTTCGTTGCGACTGCGATCTCATGTTTGGCCCTGTCGCGCCGCGTCTTGTTGCGCTCGGCGTCCCTTCATTTGAGAGATGTAGCCGCGATTGTGGGTTGGTGTCACAAGAATCTCGTTAATGCAGACGTGCGGCGGCTGGCAGGCCAGGAACACAAAGATGGAGCCCATATCGGCCGGTTGGACCATGCGTGCCATTGTTTCAGGTAGCTCTGGCGGATCTCGCTTCTCCATGATCGGCGTCGCAACCTCGCCGGGACAGACAACCGTTGAGCGGATGCCGTTCTCACACTCTTCCAGATTCAGCGTGTGGCTCATGGCGACGACACCGTGTTTGGCGGCGGTATAGATGGGTCCGGAAACCGGTGACACGAACCGCCCCGCCATTGACGACGTGTGAATGAGCTGGCCATCGCCCTGCTCGCGCATAATCGGGAGGACGGCCCGGGAACAATAAACGGCGCTCGTAAGATTGCCTTTGATGAGCTGATCGATGCCGTCCGGCGTGAGGCGCTCCCATGTGCGGTCCGGTAGATTCACGCCTGCGTTGTTGACCAGAATATCAATTCGACCGAAATCAGCTATCATCTCACGGGCTGCTTTCTCAACTGAAGGCCATTGCGTCAAGTCTGCGGGTTTCGCCGCCGCTCGGCCGCCGTCGGAATCAATCTTACTTGCCACGTTGTCCAGTAATTGGGCTCGGCGCCCGGTTAACACGACGCTTGCACCAGCGTCAGCCAGCGCAATGGCCGCGGCTTCACCAATGCCGGTGCCTGCCCCGGTTACCCATGCAACTTTGCCCGTGATGTCCCGCATGTGTTGCTCCCCATTGTCATGTTGCATCGGTGATGACGGCTAGTGGAAGCCGGCATCATGACCTGCCGATTGGCTGCCGCATGCGATCGCAGCGCGACGACTGGTGAATACATCTGCCGGTCCGATCGTTTCGCGATCTAGTCCTGCGTCTCCTCGCGGAGGTCTTTGAAAACTCTGCTGGCGGTCAACATGGCCTCACGGATTAATGGAACGCCGACGTAGCCGGAGAGATGCAGCAAGGCCTCCGTCAACTCGTCCTCGGTCCAGCCCTGCCGGCGCGCCATGCGGATGTGCAGCGCAAGTTCGGGATCCCGTCCGGTTGCCGCGTCAGAAATCACGCAGATCAATGTTCGCGTCTTGAGGTCCAGACCGGGCCGCGTCCAAAGGGCTCCAAATACATTTTCTGCGGCGATGTCACGGAATTTGTGCATGACCGGGTCGTCGTACGTGCTCTGGTTCATCCGCTCGACGTAGTCCTTGCCGAGCAGTTCGGTGCGCACTGCCATTCCTTTTTCGTAGAGTTCGCTTTTCGCCATTTCTGTCGTCCTTCCCGGTTTGGTTTCCGTTTGCAGCACAAATTCCTTGTCAGTTTGGTACCAGTCTTGCGCCCAACGCAACCTGTCACAACGATCGCCGTCCGAGCGCGATACCTGAATTTGCCTGATCCACATTTTGCTCTGACTGGTGTGCCAGGGTATGCTCAGTAATGTTCATGTCCCGACGGAGAACCGACGATGTTTAATCCAAAAGAACTTCTTGAGATGCTTGTCAGGGGTGGCCAATCCGATAGGCCGCGACAATCAGCCGAACCGTCGGGCTACAACGACATCAGCGATCTTCTGCGTCAATTCGGCCAAGACGGCGGTAACTCGGAGCGGGAACCGGCCCGGCAGTCGCGATCTGAGACTCGACAGGAGGCCCCATCCACCGGTGGCGGTGGTCTTGATGATCTGCTGGCGGAACTCCAGCGCCGCGCTGGTGGTGTCGGCGAGACGGCCGGGGATGTGTTTGGCCAGGCGCGCGATGGTGTGCGTGAGGGCGCCGGCAAGATCGGGAGCGCGACCGGTCTTGACGACATCATTGGCCAACTGAGCGGTGGGCGTTCGCCGCAGGAACTGATCGAGCAGGTGCAAAAATACATGCGCGACAACCAGCTCGGAACCGGCGCTGTCTTAGGCGGACTCGGCGCACTGATACTCGGGACCCAAACAGGTCGGTCCATCGCTACGGGAGCGGTCAAGCTTGGCGCATTGGCACTCATCGGTGGATTGGCCTACAAGGCCTACCAGAACTACAGCGAGGGTCGGCCCTTGATCACGGATCGCTCCGAAGCACCGGAAGCGGCGCCAAACGGTTCGGGATTCGATGAAGCCTCGGTAAGCGATGAAGCGACGCTGTCCTATATTCGGGCCATGATTGCCGCCGCCGCCGCCGACGGACGTCTTGATGCGGACGAGCAGCAGCGGATCGTCGGCAGCCTCAAAGATCAGGGTTTGGACACCGGCGCCGAAGAATTCCTGGCAAATGAACTCAATAACCCGGCGAGTGTCGAGAGCCTTGCACAGGGCTCCCGGAGCCGGGAAGAGGATATTCAGCTCTACACCGCAGCCCGGATCGCGATTGACCCGGATACGAATGCCGAACAGCGCTTCTTGGCCGTGCTCGGCAGAAAGCTCGGCCTCGAGGAAGATTTGATGCAGCACATCAATGCAACGGCACGGAATGCTGC
>JBPCWB010000528.1:0-4532 GCA_051009955.1 Hyphomicrobiaceae bacterium
CAGCTCGTCCAATATGTCCGGCGGCAAATTGAGACCATGGTAGCTGGCGGCGGCGATGGCACGCTGGCGGAGCTCATCCGGCACTTGGCTAATGTCTGGCCGCCAAGGCTGTGCGTCGATCGGCGCCAGCGCCGCGCCCTCTGAAATCGGCGGGCGCTGCTTCCAATAGCCCGTCGCACGCTCGAAGGCATCGCCGGCGGCGAGCACGCGTGCATCATCGAACGGCCGGCCGGCGATTTGAAACGACAGCGGTAAACCGTCCGACGTCAGCCCACAGGGAAGTGCCAGTGCTGGACCACCCGTGCAATTGAACGGTGTCGTAAAACTCGGAGACCGGAAAAATGACGAGGGGTCGTGATTGTCGATGCGAGGAGCTGCTGATGTATTTGCGGTCACGAACAGATCAAACTGCCGGTAGAGTTCGCGCATCTCTTTGAGAATCGCGCTGCGCTCGCGCCCGGCCCGCACGTAGTCCTCTGCGGTAAACAGACAGGCCGGCAGACATCGCGCCCGGAAATCCTGCCCGAAGTCCTGCGGCCGCTTCGCAAGCTCCTGAAGGTTGATCGACAGCACTTCGCTCTCGGCCGCCACGATCTTGACGTCTGAATAGTACTGCAGCGGTCGCAGTTCAACATTTTCGACAACTGCGCCGAGATCGCGCAACGCGGCAATGGCATTGTCAATTGCAGCCGGCAGTTCGTTATGCACTCTGGCATCCTGTTCCCAGAAATGCCGGACAACACCAATGCGAACACCGGCCAAGCCGCGCCCAAGCTGTGCTGAGAAGTCCTCGCCTGGCGCCCGCGACGAGGCTGGATCGAGCGGATCGAATCCGGCCATGGCAGTCATCACCAGCGCACAATCCCGGGCCGTGCGCGCCAGCGGTCCGCAATGGTCGTAAGTGTAGGAGTTGGGAATGACGCCGGCGCGGCTGACGCGGCCATAAGTCGGTTTGAAGCCGGCAAGGCCGCACAACCCGGCCGGACTACGGATGGAACCACCGGTATCCGAGCCCAACGCAAACGGCACCAGACCCGCCGCCACTGCGGCGGCAGAACCGGATGACGAACCGCCGGTAAAATGCGCGGTGTTCCAAGGGTTGCGCGCCGGCGGCCAAGGCAAATCAAACGACGGTCCGCCATGAGCGAACTCGTGTGTCGAGAGTTTTCCAGTGAGGATGGCGCCTGAACGCTTTAAGCGTGCGACTGCGGTACTGTCCTTGTCCGGCACCCGGTCCTGGTTGGTTTTCGAGTGTCCCGTCGTCAGGATTCCAGCGGTATCGTAAATGTCTTTGACCGCAAAAGGTATGCCGTGCAGCGCGCTGCGGTGGCCACCCGCCGCAATTTCTTCCTCGGCCACGCGCGCGGCATCGAGCGCGGCCTCGAACGTTGGTGTAATGAAGGCAAAGAGTTGCAGCTGCAGAGCTTGTGAGCGCGCGATCAACGCTTCGGTGTAGACGGATGGCGAAAGATCCCGTCGTGCGATGCGTTCAGATGCTTCTGAAAGCGTCAGGTTCTGGAGCTCTTGGTCCGACATCATGCTTCCTCGACTAGTCTCAGCCGTTAGGCGACAGGTGCCGCGGCCGCACCCACCCGGTGGCCATCAGGCAGAAGGGCCTGCGCCGTCCCGATCATGCTGTCGCGGGTGATCAATGCGGCCAACTCCGCCTCGCCCTGACCTTCCGTTCCCGGCGGGCACTGCGGCATGACCAGGTACCGGCAATCAGCCGTTGAATCGACGACTCGAACTTCTCTGTCGTCGGGAACCTCGGTCCCAAACTCCGCCAGGACGGCACGTGGCTCTCGCACGGCGCGAGAGCGATATTCGCGCGACTTGTACCAGAGCGGCGGGATGCCGAGGATCGGCCGCGGATAACATGAGCACAGCGTACAAACCACCATGTGATGCACGTCGGGCGTATTCTCGAGGACGATGAGCTTGGTGCCTTCGACGACAAATCCGAGTTCGGCCACTGCCGCGTTCCCATCCTGAAGAAGCCGGGCTTTGAACTCAGGGTCGACCCAAGCGCGGGCAACGATCTTGGCACCACCCTCCGGCGACTTTCCCTCCCAAGCTTCGACCGTGTCAGCGAGTTCGCGGGCCGTGACAACTCCCTTCTCAATGAGAAGCTCACGCAATGCGATCTCGGTGAATTCCCAATCGGCACTCGGTTCTGGAATATCCGGCTGGAACGTCTGGTCGTGATGATGGTCGTGTTCGTGAGATTGCCTGCTCATGTTTTGTCCTCGCCGGGTTCAAGCCAGTTTTCGTAGACGTCTGCCGTCACCGTATCACCCGCCGCATAGACTCCCTCGCCATCCCACACGGTGTCCATGGAGAACCGGACCTGGAACAGATCGAGCGCCGGCCGCCCGCTCATCCCGTAGGCCAATCGCTCAGGATTGGGAAACGCACCGAAGTGACGCATGATTGTGCCTTCCTTGCCGCGAATGAATTGCGGCGCACGCACATGCCCCGGTGGGAACGCGTAAGCGACACGAACACGATCACCAACCTTGAAACGACTCATGATCAAGTCTCCGCATCACGATTGTAGCGCCGATGCACGTCGCGCAACTTGGCTTCGATCTCCGCCTCCGTCAGAACTCCCTTTTCGACCAGCAAGCGCCGCATGGCCACGACCCAGCGCTCGTAGTATTGCGAGTGCTCGTAGAAATCTGGACTGAGGCTTTCGATGGTCCGGCGGTTCTCGTCCGCGCCCCAGAACGCGCGCGGCTTTTGGCGCATGAGCATCATCATCGCGTCAATTCGGCGCTCAGTCATGGTCGGTTCGTGCTCATAACGATTGATCTCGCCGGCCGGCAGTCCGCCGATGTCGGTTATTGCGCGCTCTCGCATTGGCCTCTCCCATTCTGTCGCTGAACTATGCGGTTGCTTGGTTGCGCGATCAAGTCCGATGGCAGAGCAGGTCGGCGTCGTGCAATCCGGCGGCAGCGGTGGTAGTCTTGGCCGAAGAACGAAGATCGGTTCGCTATAACGTGCGGGAGTCCACGGGCATGCTGAAAATCTACGGTCGAGCCAACTCAATCAACGTGCGGAAGGTTCTCTGGATCTGCGACGAAATTGGATTACCGTTTGATCGGGAGGACTGGGGGCGTGGATACCGCCCGACATCGGAAGATGTCTACAAACGGATTAATCCGTTCGAAGTTGTGCCAGCAATCGATGATGATGGCTTCACATTGCGAGAAAGCAACACGATCGTGCGATACCTTGCGACGAAGCATGGTCGCGAGGATCTCTATCCATCCGATTTACATGGTCGCTTCCGCTGCGAGGCCTGGATGGACTGGGCCAGCCAGGACCTTTACACTGATGTTCGCCCGATCGTTATGGCGCTTATCTTCAATGTTCCGGAATACCAGGTTCCGGAAATCCAGAAGAAGGCGATCGCGGGCTGGTCACGCGTGATGGAAATGCTCGAGCAGTATCTCTCTGACGGCGACCCTTATCTGCTGGGTCAGACGTTTACAATTGCCGACATTCCAACCGGTCTCGTTGTCAACCGTTGGTATACTCTGGACTTTCCAAAGCCCGAATTACCGGCGGTGCAGGCCTACTACGACCGTTTGTCGGCGCGCCCGCCGTTCCGTGCGCATGGCCGCAACGGCCTGCCGTGAGATCGGCGCCTGTTGAGGACTGGACAATGCTCTATCGAATGCATCTGGCCTTGGTCGTCCTGCTGCCAGGTCTGCCGGTCATCGCCTCCGCACAAACCGTGGGAGGTGCCCGCAGCACGGTCTGTGTGACATGCGACGGCCCCCGTGCGAATTATCGCTGTACGGTCGATGCCGCGCAACAGCACGAGGTGTTTCTAACCAACACTGAATTGATCCGGCTTGCGTGCATCAAAGACATCGCCGACGCGAAGGGTCACACAGGCTGCCGGGCCGCCAAGAATCAACCACCGATCTGCGAGGGTCAGCCGTTTGCCGTCAACCTCACCGACATGGCGCACCAGTACATCCGCAAGATTCCGGTAACACCCAATCGACAATCCAGTGCCCGACCACAACCGCCGCCAAAGACCGAAGAGGCGGATGAGCCGAAGACGGTCGTCGACCTGGCCAAGCAAACGGCAAAGCAAACCCAGGAGCAAATCGTCGGTGCCGGTGAAGCCGTCAAAAATGCGGGGAAGTTGGTTGGCGGGACCGTAGAGAAGTCCTGGCGCTGCCTCACTTCTCTTTTCCAGGATTGCTGAAGCTGCGCGATGTCGCAACGGCCTGTTGCAATTGACACTGCCCGACAATTTGTCGACGTCTTAGTGCGCGGCCAGCCAGCTCCGTGCCAGACGCTGTGCCTTGGATATCTCGGACCGCGACATGTCACGAGCCAGTTCCATGCGATACCGCTTGGCTTCGTCGTTGCCGCGCAATGCAGCCAGATTGAACCACTTGTGGGCGACGACGAGATCCATTTCGACGTCGCGACCGGCACTGTACATCAGGCCGAGTTCAAATAATGCATCGGCGCCACCTGCCAACGCGGCCGTGTCATGGAGATGTGATGCT
>JBPCWB010000529.1:0-3359 GCA_051009955.1 Hyphomicrobiaceae bacterium
GCATTGGGGTCTTGATAGATTCGAGCCGTTCTTCGTCGACCCAATGATTGCGCAAGGCACGGACCCACTTGGTCACCCGATCGTTATCTTGATTGACAAACCGGTCACCGCCGACGCGGGCCTCGGCCCAATCTTCGATCTGATCGAAATTCTTTTCGACGAACGCCTGGCTCAGACCGGCCATGAGCCAATAGAGCGCGTAAAGCTTGCGGTCCGGGTTCTGAAAGACGACGCGCATGAACTCGACGCCGGCCTCCGCCCGGCGCATGTCCGGCAGCCGAAAGAAGGCGCCAACCAAAATACAGGACCTCACGTTGTCGGGATCGTCTGCCGCGCATTGCAGGGCGACGTGGCTGCCACCGTTCCAACCGAATACGTGGTAGCCCTGATATCCAAGTTCGCCCGAAATCGCCGCGCACTGTGCCGCATAGGAGCGGAACACGTCGGCCGGGTTATCGAGTTCTTCTGAGGTCGGCATCCTCAGATCGAAACTGACCAGAGAATACCGCTCGGCGAGCGGATCCCAGATCGTATCCCAGAGCCCCATGCCGCGTGACGCCATGCGGGTCATGATCATCAGCGGCTTATCCGGATCGAGTGTGACCGAGACGTCCGTTTCGGCAATTCTGCGGTTCTCAACGGATGCATTGATGGCAGGCATGGCTCATCCGTCAGCTGCAAGCGAGCGGTCCGGCGCGGCGGGCGGTTCGATGGCCTGGCGGGCACTGCGGTAGGCATCTTTCGACGGCAGGATATGGTCCTGGCAGAGCTGTTTTAGCTGCTCTTTGTCGCCGGCCTCCAAAGCATCGACCATCTGCGCGTGCTCCTTCGGCGCATCGGCGAGAAGTTCGCGATTGATCATCCGATAGGAGCGCACGGCGTGTGCCAGCCAGGTGTAGTGCTCGATGGCATCCGCAAGGTGCTTGTTGCCGCACGCACCGAACAGGGCCTCATGAAAATCGTTGTTGAGGCGGTAAATTGCCGGCAAGTCCCAAGCTTCGACGGCAGCCTGATGGTCGGTCTGAATGCGGCGCAACTGGTCGACCAACTCCGGCGATCCAGGCAGTGGCATGCGCTCGACAGCACGTTCCTGCAGCAGATCGCGCATTTCGTAGATCTGTTCCAGTTCATCGAGCGAGAAGTCCCTGACCAAGGCACCCTTGTTCGGAGCACGAGTCACAAGGCCCATACTCTCAAGGCGCATCAAGGCTTGGCGGACGACGTGGCGCTTGACGTTGAAGCGAGTCATCATCTCGTCCTCGACGAGCCGCTCGCGCGGCCTCAAGCGACCGAAAATAATATCCTCTTCAAGGATGGGTAAGATGTCGTCGGATGGTTGACGGTTCATGGCCGATTGAGTTCTTGTCCCTTTGGAGTTCGCCATTCTAGCGCATCAGGATTTCTACTCTAAATTGGTCGTTCGCCGGCGACGACCGTTCGGTACATGTTTCGCGGGGCCGCACCGTAATCGTCGACGGCGTAGTGCTGCGTGCAGCGGTTGTCCCAGATCGCAACCGTATTCGGAGTCCAACGGAGCCGACAGGTGAATTCGGGCCGAGTCACGAACCGGCAGAGGTAATCATGCAGTGGCGCGCTCTCGTCTTCGGACCAGCCGACAAACCGAATGAATGTCGAGGCATTGACGTACAGACACTTCCGACTGGATTCAGTATGCGTGCGGACAACGGGATGATCGACTTCGCGGTCCATCTCACCCAGAGGTGCCTTGATCTGGCGTTCTATCGGTCCTTTGTGCTTGGAGCCAGCGATGCGCGTGGCGCTGTGAATGGCGCGCATGCCGTCCAGCGACGCTCGCAAGCCGTCCGATAGCGCTTCATAGGGCGCCTGTAGATTGGACCACAAGGTATCACCGCCGTAGGACGGCACGTCCTTTCCGTAGAGGATGCAATATGACGGCGGCGTCTCCTGGAAGGGCATGTCGGTGTGCCAGGAGCCACCGACGTTTCGGCTGCGCCCCGCGTCGGCCTTGTTACGGACTTCCAGTATTTCGTCAAATCCACTGAGCAGCCGGGACGCGTGCGGCACTGCGCCAACCGGCCCGAACCGCCGGGTCAGCTGCAGGTGGTCATCAGGCGGTAGCTCCTGGTCGCGGAAGAAGACGACCAGATAGCGATGGATGGTGCCGCGGACGAATTGAAGGGTGGCGTCGGAGAGGGATCGCAGATCGACGCCCGAAATTTCCGCACCTAATGCGCCGGCAATTGGTTCGATCTGGAAGTCTTGTTTGGTCATCCCCGAATCCGTGTCGCTTCATCCCGGCCTCAGTAATCCACGATACAGATCATCATTATTTTTGTCGATGAGATTATTGATAATTATTTTGCCACGTGTTACGACGACTTGATCCACCGGGAATTTCCAGCGGAGCCGGACAGCAAGCGACGAAACGCATGAAGCGTTCGGGCAAAGAACGAATCAATTCAGAACAGGGAGGTACAAACGATGAGACGGACCCAATTGACCCGGACTGCCGTTGCCATTGGCGCCGCTGCTCTGGTGAGTGTCGCAACCTCGGCGAAAGCGGAGCGTGTGATCACATTGTGGAGCCATTGGGCTGACCACGGGACGAAGACCGCATTCGTTGAAGCGGCAGCCAAAAAGCTCGAAGCCAAGCACTCCGACGTCAAAGTCAAGATCACATGGTATCAGAAGAACCCGCTCTATGCGGCGCTGCAATCCGCCCTACGTGCCGGCAAGGGCCCGGACGTCTTCTATCTTGATCCGGACCGCACTGAATACATCGACAACGGATTCCTCTTGGCGCTCGATGACTTGATCGACTGGAACAACGTCCATGCCTGGGCTCGCGGTGCCTGGCAGCACAAGGGTAAGACTTGGGGATTCCCGCTCGAGGCCTCGACCGTCGAATGGTATTACAACAAGGACCTGATGAAGAAACTGGGCGTTACGCTACAAGGCCCCGACAACCAGATTTCCCAGTCGGCCTTTCTGGACCTGGTCAAGAAGGCCAAGGCCGCGGGCATCACACCAATCGTCCAAGGCGTCGGCGACCGACCCTATCCGGGTGCGTACGTGACTCACGAACTCCTATTGAAGAAGCTCGGTACGGCCGATTACGGCAAGCTGTTGAGCGGCACCCTTTCGTTCAAGGACCCACGGGTTGTCGATGTCTTCAAGTACATTGAAGAACTGGTCAAGGCGGGTGCCTATCCGAAGAGCTTCTCCACCTTGAAGTTGGGAGAATCCCACTATTATTTCCATACCAAGCCTCGTGGACTGATCTTCCCCATCGGCAGCTGGTACACCAGCCGCGCCTTCAACCCACCGGACAAAGGTGGTCAACCCGCTGACTTCCCGCTCGGCCTGATGAACGGACC
>JBPCWB010000530.1:0-3748 GCA_051009955.1 Hyphomicrobiaceae bacterium
AGGGCAATGCCGTTTCAACCAAGGGAGACATCGAATGCTATTGCGAAACACTATGGCTGCATCCGCATTGATAACTGTGTTGGTCAGCGGCACCGCGATCGCGGCCGAGCCTGACGCCTGTCAGACGGTTCGGTTCTCCGATGTTGGCTGGACCGATATAACGGCGACCACTGCAGCGACCAGTACGGTTCTGACCGCACTGGGCTACAAAGTCTCGATCAAGGTGTTGTCCGTACCGGTGACCTATGCGTCCATGGCGAACAAGGATATCGATGTCTTTCTCGGCAACTGGATGCCCACGATGGAAGGTGACATCAAGAAGTATCGCGAGGCAAAGACTGTCGACACTGTCACCGACAATCTACAGGGCGCAAAGTACACGCTCGCCGTTCCGGCCTATACGCAGGCGGCAGGACTGAAGGGCTTTGCCGATATCGCAAAATTCCGCGACAAACTCGGCGGCAAGATTTACGGCATCGAACCCGGCAATGATGGCAACCGGCTTATCCTTGGCATGATCAAGGACAACAAGTTTGGTCTCAAAGGGTTCAAGCTCGTTGAGTCGTCCGAGCAGGGGATGCTGTCGCAGGTGGCGCGGGCAGTGAAGCGCAAACAGCACGTCGTCTTTCTCGGCTGGGAGCCGCATCCGATGAATGCGAACTTCAAGCTGGCCTACCTGACCGGCGGTGATGACGTGTTTGGTCCCAACCTTGGGGGTGCGACCGTCTACACAAACACGCGCGCCGGCTACGTTGCGGACTGCCCGAACGTGGGGCGACTGCTGAAGAATCTGAAATTCACGCTCAACATGGAAAACGAAATCATGGGCGCGATCCTTAACGACAAGCAGGAACCGGACAAGGCGGCCAAAGCGTGGCTCAAGAAACACCCGAACATCCTGGATGGTTGGCTCAAAAGCGTCAAATCCCGCGACGGCAAGGATGGGCTGGCGGCCGTGAAGGCGGCACTTGGCCTCTAGTGGTCACGTGCAGCGGCGTCGATGGTAGCGCCAAGCAGCCCCTCGTTTGCTGAGCGTGGGGCTCGCGACCCAACCTCAAATTGTGACATAGATTTGGTCCAGGATCTCGCAAACCATGGAATGGCTGCAGGAGAACAAGTTGCCGGTTGGCGAGTGGGTTGCCGGCTTTGTTGACTGGCTGACGAATAATGCGGCCTGGTTCTTTGACGGGATGGCGGTGGTCCTCAGCGCCGTGATTGGGGCGATCCAATGGCTACTGCAAGCGCCGCATCCATTCGTCGTCATTGCGGTTGCGACCGCAGCCGCCTACGCAGTCCGGCGATCCGTTAACTTCGCCTTGTTTGTCCTTGCCGGTTTACTCTTTGTCGCCAACCAGGGTTATTGGGAGGAGACGACAAACACGTTGGCGCTTGTCTTTGCATCGTGCATCGTCTGCATGGGTCTGGGCGTGCCAATCGGAATTGCAGCGGCGCGCCGACCGTGGCTCTACACCGCTCTGCGGCCCGTGCTGGATCTGATGCAGACAATTCCGACGTTTGTCTATCTCATACCAGCTTTGATACTGTTCGGGCTCGGCATGGTGCCGGGACTGATCGCGACCGTTATCTTCGCAATACCTGCTCCAATTCGGTTGACATATCTTGGCATCTCATCAACGCCAGAGCAGCTTGCCGAAGCAGGCGAAGCTTTTGGTGCGACTCCCTGGCAGCGCCTCCTTACAATTGAGTTGCCCTGGGCTCTACCGCAAATCATGGCCGGGCTCACACAGACAATCATGCTGTCACTTTCGATGGTCGTGATCGCGGCACTTGTCGGCGCGGACGGTCTCGGCGTGCCGACGGTGCGCGCCCTCAACCAAGTCAATATTGCCAAGGGATTTGAGGTCGGTCTTGCGATCGTGCTCGTTGCGATTATTCTCGACCGGTTCCTGCGCCCCGCTGATCGCAAATAGGTCGAGATGTCGAACGCCAATGTGAGTGATCCCGCGGTCCGGTTTCGTGATGTCGACATTGTCTTCGGCAAAAATCCAGAGCACGCATTGTCGATGATCGATGCAGGCAAGTCGCGTGCTGAAATCAACGAAGAGACCGGTCAGGTGCTGGCCGTCGCCGGCTGCACACTCGATATCCATCATGGTGAGATTGTTGTTCTAATGGGCCTTTCAGGCTCCGGAAAATCAACGCTGTTGCGTGCGATCAATGGATTGACAAAAGTGACGCGTGGGGCGGCCCATGTGCACAATGGCACTGATCTTATAGATCCATCCCGTTGTGGGCAGGACGCCCTACGCGATCTGCGCACACGATGCGTCGCAATGGTGTTTCAGCAATTCGCGCTGCTGCCGTGGCGTTCGGTGGCCGAAAATGTCGGTTACGGTCTCGAACTGTCAGGAATGCCACGCAAGCAACGTCTGGCTGTCGTTGAGCGCCAGTTGGAACTGGTCGGCCTCGAAGGCTGGGCGGACCGGCGTGTGCATGAGCTTTCCGGTGGCATGCAGCAGCGTGTCGGGTTGGCGCGCGCGTTCGCGACGGAGGCGCCGATTTTGCTGATGGATGAGCCCTATTCGGCTCTGGACCCGCTGATCCGGACATCTCTCCAGGACGAACTCCTCGAGTTGCAGAAAAAGTCTCGCCGGACGATCGTCTTCGTCAGTCATGATCTTGATGAGGCTATAAAGCTCGGTACGCGGATTGCCATCATGGAGTCGGGGCGCATCGTGCAGGTGGGGACACCACAGGACATCATTATGAAGCCGGCGGACGACTACGTCGCCGACTTCGTTGCACACATGAACCCCCTCAACGTGCTCAGAGCCCGCGAAGTGATGCGCACGGTGACGCCGCGCGGAATTGATGGAGATGCAGATACCGTCACGGCCGACACGCCGATGCGCACATTGATCAGGCGCTGCCTCAAGCAGAATGGCCAAGTGGACGTCGTCGATCAGGGCAAAGTCGTCGGCGTGGTCGATGCGCAATCGGTTTTGAGTGCCCTCATCCGTTGATAACCCAATTGATCTTCCAGTCTTCGACTACCGGAAATTCAAATCTTCCAGGAAGGTGCGGCTTGCGATAGGCTTCCATGCGTGCCAGCCATTCGATCTTGGTCTTCTCGTCCTGCCAGCACTGTTCTTCCGCGTTCGGACACGGATTCAATTGGCGGCCATCCCAACGGGGCGGTCGCGTCGTTTGGACATCGTTGCCGCCGTGACTGCTCTATTCCCCAATAGCTGCCGACTTGCCGCGCAACAGCGAAACGTCGAAACGGGTCGAAAGGAGCCGTTCGCGGGTTGTGATCAGCTTGGCAGCAAGATGCCTTTGTACGCGACTATCAAGCCGACAAGTGGCGCGGCAATTTCCACATCAAAACAAAATTTCCCATCCTGTTCAGTTTCAAAACTCTGCCCCTGAGGGAGAAGAAACCCTGGCAAGGGGATGCCGAGGCAGGACCATCGGCGTGGAATTAGAAACAAGCGATCGTTGTCAACTACAAGCGCCAGCGCGACATTGATGGGTCCGAAGCGCTCTACCAGCAAATGTTCATCTTTCCCGGTTCCGCGTTGCTGGAAAGATGAGAAAGTCTTGCCTGCGAAATCTCTGGTCCAAAGTTCACCATGCGGTTTATAGGCCAATACCACGTTCACGGGCACCTCAGGCGAAGCATCAGGAAAACCGATGATCCATCCAATCAGCCTGGCGACTACGCCTTCGCCGCGCTGCACTTGCGCTTGTCCTGTCCATCTGCGCGTCTCGGTGCTGTCGTGAAGTG
>JBPCWB010000531.1:0-3627 GCA_051009955.1 Hyphomicrobiaceae bacterium
GTTTAGAGGTGGCTGATCGTTGCCGAACGCATACGACCCCTTTGAGCCCAGCCCGGAATGGCTCGTGCGGAGCGGTCTGCTCCCCACAAAGTCTTCATTCAAACGTTGGCTCTGTTCTTGCTATGGACCGTCGCGAACCAGATTGCAGTCTTTGATTGCGTGAGCCACTGCACGTTCGCAAAGGCGTTGGTCGGACACCCTCGTTCTTCGATTTATCCTTTCAGCAGTACCGGGAACTCTTCGCCCTCGAGATCATCACCATCTTTGAGCATGACCTCAGGAAATGGTGGGGACGTTTTCTGACCGTCTCGTCGAACGAATTTTGCGCCGTCACCAACGAGGCGCAATGAGAAAGCGCGTCTTTGTGAACTCGGGCTATTGTTAACCGGAGCGCCGTGTACGGTCCGAAAATCGAATGCGACCGCGTCACCTGGTGATAGCGACCAGCCGCGGATCTCGTACTTTTCCCGATTGCCATTGATATCCGGAATGGACTGAAGTCCATCACCTTCATTCAGCGGGGTGCCATTGAAGAATTGTGGCTGAAACACATTCCCTGACATATGGGATCCTGCCACAAATTCTAACGTCCGCTCGCGCGGGACCTCATCGAGTGGAATCCAAAGACTCACCGTCTTGGGGGATTGCACGCAGTAGTAGGGGGCGTCCTGGTGCCAGGGCGTCGGCACACCGGCCTTGGCCTCCTTGATCAGAACATGTTCGTGAAACAAGCGTACGATCCGACTCTGCATAAGGTCGCGACCAATGAGTGCCGCTGAAGAGTTGAAGATGAAGTCGCGATACTCTGGAATGCGTTGCCAATTGCAGTAGTCGCTCAAGAACCTGCCGCCGCCGTCATCGCCTACGTAGTCGCGACCATAAGGTCCCGGGTTTTTGATGTTAAAGGCAATACCGGCCCTGAGCGTCTCGACCCAATCAGTAAAGGCGCCGCGAATGACCGCGACGCCATTCTCACTAAACTCGCGGATAGTCTGCTCCTCGAGCTGATAAGTCATCTCTGATCCCTTCCTCAAACCCGTTGGAGCCATCGGCGTTTTCCTTGCTCGCCATATATAACAGCGCCTCTGGCGATCTGCCAAAGAGAACGGCACGCGCCGCTGTGCGTGAAGCGCTTCACCGTGTTTGCCGTGTGCGTCCGGCTGGTTTCGATAGATGCTGATAATTCCGGCTAATCGTACGTGCCGCACGGCAACCGAAACCATTATGGCCGTCGCATGGAGCAGAGTGAGAAATGGGTCAACAAGCCGGATACGAATACCGGTTTTCCTGTCTGCGTCTATCGTCGGCATCACCTTTTAGTCGAGATCAGGACCGTCTTGGCCAAACTTCCGCAGCTGAGTGAATCGCGTGAAGGTTCGCCGATTGCTCTTCGGACTTGCGAAGTCGCCAATCTCAATTGGCCCTCCCCCCGCGCGTGAGCCGCAGAAAACGCAATCCGAGCAGGCTTCCGGTAACCGTTAGGCCGGTGGCCATGCCCCACCAAAGTCCTGCAGCGCCCAACTCGAGCTGGAAGGCCAAGAGCCAGCCGCAGCCGATACCGAACAGCCAATAGCCAATCGTGGCAATCCAAAGCGGGACGACGGTGTCCTTCAAGCCCCGCAGCGCCAATGCTGCCATCACCTGTAGTCCGTCAAAGATTTGAAAGAAGGCCGCCAGCACCAAGATCTTGGTCGTGAGGTCCAAGACCTGCGCAAAGCCCGGATCGGCCGGATTGAGGAAGACGAGTACGAGCGGCTTGGGAAAGGTTAGCGGAACAAAAGATAGCACCGTCAACCAGGCAACACCCATCGCCATGGTGACCAGCCCGGAAAGGCGTGCCTTCGTCAGGCTGCCTTCGCCGATGCCCCGCGCAACACGGATCATCCCCGCTTCAGCAAGGCCGTGCGCGGTTTTAAATGCGAGGCTGATCCACACCATCAGGACCTGATGAGTGGCGGCCGCAATTGGTCCGATGATGCCGGAGCCGATCGTCACAAACATGAAGAGACTCATCTCAAGAATGACGATGCCCGCGACCGGGAGACCCAGCCGCAGAATCTCGGCGCACATTGCCCGATCAATCCTCTTGTTCCCGAGAAACAGCCCGTAGCCGCGCATTCCCGGCGTCAGGTAGGCGTAGGCTGCGATCGCACCGAGCTGAAAGACCGCCACAATTAATTTGGCCCAGCCGGCGCCGGCAACTCCCAACTGCGGCAAGCCAAATTCACCCAAGATGAGCCCGCGGCAGAGGATATAATTCACCACAACGGCTGCAACGGTGATCGCCATGACCGCTCCGGTTTTGGCGATCGAGGCAACAAACATCCGCAGCACGAAGAACCACAACACGGGAAAAAGCGATGCCGCCTGTGGTTTGAGGAACGGCTCCATCAACACCACGAGCTCAGCGTCAATGCCGGCGAATGCCAGAATATGATCAAGGTTCCAGACAAGGACGGCCGCCGGCAGCGCCAACAGCGTGGCCACCACGATGCCCTGGTGGACGGCGCGGCCGACGTTGTGCAGCTCGCGAGATCCAATCGCCTGCGCGGCAAGTACGCCAACGACGGACATCAGACCGAAGAGGACGACGAGAACCTGGTTGGAGACATCGCTGGCCAGGCCGATGCTGGCCAACTGGCGGTATCCCAGTTCGCCAATCACGGTCTTCATGGTGGCCAGCATGGCAAGTTCGGCCAGATAGGCAGCTGCAAGCGGACCTGCAATGACCAGCAGCTGCTTTGCTTCTCCGAAAAATGATGGCGATTGGCGTGAGATCGGCTGGCCTCGCGCAGTTGTGCCACGATCCCGCGCCGACATTCGTTACTCTCCCTGAGTTGCAGTCCCCGAACAGGACGCACAATTGCCGACATCACCAGCAATGGCAAAGGTTATCGCGTCGTCGATAAGAACAGGCCTGATTGGGGCAAGGTACTGCCGCTCAGTTCCGGTGCACCAGGCGAGATAATCTCGCCTGGTGCGGCTGGCCGTAACGGGATCAACATTCTTGTTCCAGTCTTGTCCTTTGACCGAGCGACGACGGTTGGCATCTGCTTCGATGAGGCTGGCGTCGACGGCGAAGCCTTCTCCGCAGACCAAGTGCGCTGCAATACGTGATACAACGATACGCTCGAATACCAGCCGAAGGATATCACCATCAGCGAAGCGTTCATTGCGGGCAGGGGAGAACACCGAACGATCAGGAACGGCATCTTCGATGCCAAGTCCGCAGAACCATCGGTAGGCCAAATCGACTTGCACTTCGCGGACCAAGGCACGTTCCGAGCGAATGCCGAAGACATAACCAAGAATGAGCATGCGCATCATGAACTCGGGATCGATCGACGGCCGGCCGAGGTTGGAATAGTGACCGGCCAACGCGCCGTGGACCCAGGACAGATCCAGCACGGCCGCGATCTTACGGACAAGATGGTCGCTCGGCACCGCATCATCGAGATTGAAACAATAGAGGAGCTGATCCTGATCGCGATTGAGCCGTCCCACCATCGCCCATCTCCCTCACCTCAGTGGTGAGAAAACGGAATCACTGTTCGCCGACACCTTCAACGACTTTTACAACAACATCTTGATCAAAGCCGACTTGTGATTGGTCGGCAGCAACTTGTG
>JBPCWB010000532.1:0-3808 GCA_051009955.1 Hyphomicrobiaceae bacterium
TTGGAACGTCCATCCGACAGCAGATTGTCCATCTGGTGCGAGGAGAGCGACACCGAGCACCCCTGGGAAATTGACATCACTTGCCGAAATCCTGCTACGATCAGCCCCCTTTATGAACACCATGCGCGCCACTTTCGGGCCGGCCCCGTTAACGCGGGCCAATCGAGTACCGAAACCGAGGCTGCAACGCACAAGGCTGTCGGCCAAAACATCAACTCCCGCGACGCTGTCTCTGCAGCTGGACGAGCCGGACACAAGGTCCAACCTGAACTGCATTGAAGGACGAACAACACCAATGTCAAAGCCAAGCAGATACGTCTTTGTTGTCAGCATGGATGTACAGTCTGACAAAGAGAACCTCTTCAATGAAGTCTACGATACCGAACACATCCCCTATTTGATGTCCGTGCCAGGCGTTGTTTCGGCGACGCGATCGGTCCGCGAGCCTCTAACCATGATGCTCGCTGGAAAGCGGCAAAGCATGGATCCAGGCGACGAACCCCGCTACAGTGTGACTTACGAAATTGAGAGCCCTGACGTTTTGCTCAGCGGCGAATGGGCAGAGGCGGGAGAGCGCGGCCGCTGGCCTGAGGAGATACGTCCATTCACATCGAACCGCCGTCACATTCTTCGAAAAGTGATCGGCTGAAAATTGGGTTGCGTCGCCGGCTGTCGTGAAACTGGCGCAACAAGCTCTGACGGGAGAACCAATGACGCAGGGATTGCTTGCGGTCGTTTTCGATTATTCGACAGCGCACGCCGACGAGTTTCACGATTGGTATGACCTTGAGCACCTACCCGAGCGGCAGGCGATACCCGGGTTCGGAGCGTGCGAGCGTTGGGTGTGTGATGACCCTCCGCAAGTCGCCGTTGCGACGTACAATCTCGACTCGATTGAGACCCTGAGAGGCGAGGCTTACACCTCAGTGGCCCACGAAAACTCTTCCGTCTGGACGAAACGGGTGACGGCGATGTGCAATCTCATGTTGCGCTTCGAGGGCGTGCAATTGACCCCGGGTGAAGCGGTCGCACCTGCAATTGCCGGTGGTTTGCTGCTCAATGCGATGAACGTGAGTGCCGAGGCTGAGGACGATTTCAATTCTTGGTATGATGAAGAACATATTCCAACCCTCGCTGTCGTTCCCGGAACGCTGTCGGCGCGGCGCTATCGCTCGGCCGAAGTTGGCGGCGGCACTCATAAGTATGTCGCGATCTATTACTTGGAGTCGCCTGATGTAACCCGCACAGAGGCCTGGAAGCGGGCTATCGAAACCCCCTGGGCCAGTCGGGTCCAGCCACATTTCCAAGACAGGCTGCGGGTCCTGACCAGGCGTTACACCCGAGATGCGTAATTATGGACCAATCCACATCAACCCCATCTGCGAATTGCAGGGGGTGGACAACCCGCATCAGCCATTCAAAGACTGATCGTGTTATTCGGCACGAACTGCGGTTCCGGTATCCAGATGTCGGATGACACGCCGACGACATGTCGCCTGCCATCAATTCCGCGTTTCCGACCCGCCCATCACTGTTCGTGTGACGGGGTGGCAGTCAATCGTCGGCCCCCGCTTTGCCAAACCGAACAAGATCCACTTCCAATAATCCGGCTCTCCGGGGCGCAACAACATCGCTCAGGGCGAACGGCAGAGGCATTGACCAAGCCTCCGCCGTTACTTGTGTCGTTTGCGATCAGCCGATCACACCTCCATCATCGCGGGTGACGGCCACAACACTGGAGCGAGGAACGGTGTCGCCGCCGCCAGGCCAATGGCATTTGAAGCCCTTTTCGCCGGGGTGCTGAACTCCGACGAACATCGTCTTGCGATCCGGCGAAAAGCTAAGCCCGGTAATCTCGCAAGCCGGGGGGCCAACAAGGAAGCGGCGGATCTCCCCGGTTTCGGTATCGGCGGCGAGCATCTGGTTGTTGCCCTGCCCCGCCGAGTCGCCCTTGTTCTTGTAGTTACCATCGGTCTGGATCCACAGGATGCCCTTGCTGTCGAACGCGACCCCATCCGGCGAGTTGAACATATTCCCGGCATTCACATTCTTTGATCCGGCGCGATCGTCATTATGCACCGTTGGATTGCCGGCAAGAACGAAGATGTTCCAGTCAAAGCCTTTGGCCGTGTGATCACCGCCATCCGGCATCCAGCGCACCACCTGGCCGTACTTGTTTGCCTTGCGCGGGTTCGGACCGCCCACGGGCGTTTCATCGCCGCCCCTGTTCGGCTTGACACCACGATTCTTGTTATTCGTCAGCGCCACATAGACCTCGGCCTTCGTCGGGTGTGCCGCGACCCATTCCGGACGATCCATTGTGGTAGCGCCCACGGCCGACCCGGCGATGCGGGAATGGATACAGATTTCAGCGGCCGACATGCCGGTCGCCTCTGGCGACAGCTCAGCCCATTCGCCTCGCCCGTCATTGCTGAACTTGGCGACATAGAGCTTGCCCACATTTAATAGGTCAGACGTACTGCCGCCAACCGAGTAAACGCCGTCCGAAACATAGCGGTAGAGAAACTCACCACGCTCGTCATCGCCCATGTAGACGACGATCCGGCCATCGCGATTGACAACCAGTTCGGCATTCTCGTGTTTAAAACGACCCAGGGCAGTGTGCTTTATCGGGGTAGAATTCGCATCCGTGGGATCGATCTCGACGACATAGCCATTGCGGTTCGACTCGTTCGGATCCTTCGCGATATCAAATCGATCATCGATCTGGGCCCAGGAATAGCCCCAGTCCTTGACACCAATTCCGTACCGCTTCTGTCCTGGCGTGATCTCGATATCCGGGTCTGACGACCGGTAGTACCCGTTGAAGTTTTCCTCACAGGCCAGATAGGTGCCCCAGGGTGTCGAACCATTGGCGCAGTTGTTCCAGGTGCCGAAGCAGTTCTTGCCCTCCGGATCGGCAACCGTCTTCAATAAATCGTGCCCTGCCGCAGGACCTTCCAGCACCATTGCTGTTTTCGGTGTGATCCGCCGGTTTACCGGACTGTCTTTGACGACACTCCATTTGCCGTCGGTTTGCGCTAACTCGACGACCGACACGCCGTGGGCCAACATGCCCTTCAACACGTCGTCATCGGTTTCGGCCCGCTTCGATTCGCGATGGGCATTGGCGATGTCCCGGTTCGTGTACTCCTGATTGATAACGAGGACCGTGCGACCATCGAACGAAAAGATTGTCATGCCGTCATTGTTATCGCCGAAAGCCCGCTCCTGCTGGGCGGCGGTTCCGCGCACCGACCAATCAAATTCCGGAGCATTGGACCACAGTGGATCACCCCAGCTAACGACCGTATTCGCGGTGAACCCCGGCGGAACCGTCACGGTGTCCAGGCTATTGGCCGCGATCTGCTCAAATCCGAAACGGTCGGCGGCACGAGCCGAGCCGGGTAGGCCGGCAGCGCTGGTCAAAAAGCTCGTAGTTCCAACGGCCACGACGCCGAGGAAACCTCGGCGCGAAATCGCACTCTCGACAATTCGGTCGAAGTCGGTTTCCTCAGCCCGAGGATAATGGATTTCATCGAACTCGTCGAAGGACGGCAACTCATTGTTGTCTTTCATTGCAGAATTCTCCCCATCACTCACCCAAACACTTTGCTCTCAATATTCGGATTTTTCTTCTATTCACGCGAACAAGCCTGCCAACAAACAGGCGGTCGTGCAACTCAAACTGGACCATCTGATTGCGGCAAGAGACAATTCAAGCTTTTGTGGAACGTGCGGCGTCACGCAATAACCCCGCAAGAACGGGACTGGAGATCGATGAATGCGCGCTTTGTTGCCCCAGCCG
>JBPCWB010000533.1:0-9438 GCA_051009955.1 Hyphomicrobiaceae bacterium
ATCTCGCCGCATAGTGCCGTCATCTTGGGGAAGATGGCGGCGATATAGATCGGGATCTTCCGGCGGTAGGGCGTGAACCACAAATCGAAGCTCTCGATCTGAAACGTTTCGCCATGATACGTCAGACCGCCGGTCGCCACCAGTTGCCGGACGGCCGCGACCGTTTCGCGAACGCGCGTCAACGGCTTGGTGTAGACGACTCCATGTTCGGGTCCAACTTGAACTTTGTGGCTCGAGCCGACACCTAAAATGAACCGGCCGCTCGACAGTTGGTCAACAGTCATGGCCGCCATGGCGATGGTCGGGACCGTCCGCACGAAGACACTCGTGATGTCGGTGCCAAGTTGGATGCAGGAGGTATTCACTGCGCATGCCGACAGAATCGCGAACTGGTCGCCGCCATGGCCCTCTGCGACCCAGGCGGATTCATAGCCCAGGCCCTCGGCGACTTGAACGCACGAGACGATCTCGCTGGCTGTTGGGCCTCCGGAAAAACCAATTCCAATTCGTGCCATCGGATCGTCTCGCCCGTCACGCCGCGTGATTACTTGGCCTGGCCGGTTTGCGTCAAAAACCGCGCCATGCCGCGCACATTGAGCTCGCGCCAGGCGCCATACTGCCCCCAATCCTTGTAGTCATCCATGGTGACGCTTGCGGCCAGATCATCGGCGGACTTGCCGGCTTTCAGACCGGCCAGAACCTCGGCTTTCAGTTTTTCCATGTAGACCCGTGCATCGGTCGCATCGGCCTTGACGCCAACGCCGCCGTGACCAGGCGCGAACACCTCGAAATCCAAAGTTTCAATTTTCTTAACCTGGTTGATCCAGCCATCGATGTTCGAGCGCGGGAAGTCGCGGAATGGCAAACGCTTCGGTGATGCTGCGTCGACGATGAAGGCGACATTCTCGGGACGGACGACGACAGCAATGAGATCCTTCCCATGGCCTTCGCCCAACCATGTCAATTCCAGCGTCTTGCCGCCAACCTTCAGCGTTTTCTCGTCCTTGAACCGCATCGTCGGCGCAACGCCATCGATCTCGGCCGGCGCATTTTCGTGTGCAACCACAACCTTGGCGCCCAACGCACTGCCGCCCGAGGCGTGGTCCCCGTGGCTATGGCTATAGATCAGATGCGTAATCGGCTTGTCGGTGATCTGATTGAGATTGCTCTTCAGCCAGCTCGCAGCGGAGTTGTTTATGGGATCGACGACGACGACACCATCTGCCGTGACGACCACGAGGGAGAAGTGAAATTTGTTCTGGAACCGATAGACGTCTCCCTTGACCTTTGTAATTCCACGCTTGACGTCCTGCGCCAACGCCGCTGGGCTGTTGGAAATGAGCAGCGAAGACGCGGCAACGATACAGAGAAGAAATTTTATCATGAGCAACTCCTGTCGGCCTTGCGGACCAGTTGATCGATGTGTTGAGACCTGACGCATCGGAGGCCAACACCTGGTAGGTCGTGATCGGCGTCCACTTGCGAGCCTCCAATGCTAGGCCACTGTGGTCGATCAAGTCGACATTGTTGCGGCAGCCGAGCGTGTCTGTCGATCCAACCGTGCAGCTGCAAGAGGTCGTTAGGCCGTTCGGTCATTGAGATGACACGCTGCGATGCGGTTAGGCCCGACGGCTTTCAGTTCTGGAGCCTCGCTTCGGCAGCGGTCGTGCGCCATCGGACAACGCGGGTGGAAGTGACAGCCGGACGGTGGTGCGAATGGAGAAGGAATTTCTCCTTTGATCGGCTCGAAATCGCGCTTGCGCATATCCAGTCGTGGGACCTCCTCCAGCAGCGCCTTGGCGTAGGGATGGTTGGGTTCCGCGAACAACTCCTCGGTCTTGCCGATCTCCACGATGCGTCCAAGGTACATGATCGCGACGCGGTCACACACGTGCTCGACCACACCAAGATCGTGCGAAATAAACAAATATGTGAGATCGAATTCTTGTCTGAGGTCCATGAAGAGATTGATGACCTGAGCCTGGATCGAAACATCGAGTGCCGCGATGGCTTCGTCACAGACAAGAAACTCAGGCTTGACAGCGAGAGCGCGGGCGATACCGATGCGCTGCCGTTGGCCGCCCGAAAACTGATGTGGATAACGACGCATGAACTCCGGATCAAGGCCGACCTGCCGCATGACCTGGGCGACATAATCGCTCAAGTCGGATCGGCTGACCAACCCGTGGAGTAGCGGCGCCTCGCCAATGATGGTCTCGACGCGCATGCGCGGATTGAGTGACGCGAACGGATCCTGAAAGATCATTTGTACGGCCAGCGTTGCTTTCCGCAACTCGTCGGACGGCAGCGTATCGCGATCCTTGCCCTTGTACAGGATGGTCCCTTCGGTCGCGTCGAGGATGCCGGCGACCATGCGGCCGAATGTTGATTTGCCGCAACCCGACTCTCCAACGAGCCCGACCACTTCACCGTGTTCAATCGCCAACGTTACGCTGTCGACGGCGTGGACGACGCGCTCAACCATGTTGGCACCCAGGCGATTGGCGAGCTTTTCGGCGAGGTCCAAACGCTTCACGAAACGCTTTGTCAGCGCCTGCGTCTCGATCATTGCCGTCATCACTCGGGTCCGTCGTTCAGGGGATGGAAGCAGCGCACGAGGCGGCCATCACCCCGTTCGATAATTGGCGGGCTGGCAGCACAGGTGTCGTCGGCATAGGTACAGCGGGCCGCAAACGAGCAGCCCGCCGGCAGGTTGAGCAGCGATGGCGCCATGCCCGGGATCTGCGTCAATCGCTGCCCACGCTTATTATGGCTCGGGACCGATCCGATGAGTCCGTCGGTGTAGGGATGCAAGGGGTGATCGATCACCGCGTCGGTCGTGCCCGTCTCGACGATGCGTCCAGCATACATGACCGCTATTTGATCTGCGAGTCCGGCCACCACAGCCAGATCATGCGTGATCCATATCATCGCCGTGCCAGTCTGTCGGCAGAGGTTCTGCGCTTCATAGAGAATTTGCGCCTGGATCGTGACGTCGAGCGCAGTCGTTGGCTCATCGGCAATGATGAGGTCCGGTTTGTTGAGAAATGCGATCGCGATCGCAACCCGCTGCCGCATGCCACCGGAAAGCTGGTGCGGATAATTCCTCAAACGTTCATCCGGGGCCGAGATGCCGACTTGGGACAGGGCTTCACGAGCGCGTGCCAGGGCTGCTGCACGATCGACTCGCTCGTGCGCCTGAACGGTTTCCACCATCTGCGTGTCGACACGCAGGACCGGATTGAGCGTCATCATCGGGTCCTGGAAGATCATGGCGATGCGGTTGCCGCGGAGCTGGCGCATGACCGTCTCGTCGACGCCGACCAGTTCCTTACCTCTGAACTTGATGCTACCGGCAACGACACGCCCGGGATGGTCTACCAAGCCGATAATCGAGAAGCCGGTGACGGATTTCCCCGATCCGGACTCGCCGACGAGACCCAGTACTTCGCCGGAACGCACCTTCAACGAAACGCCATCGACCGCCTTGGCCACGCCGGTACGGGTGAAAAAATGTGTTTTGAGATCCTCGACGACGAGTGTCGCATCACCGGTCGTCATCGCTTCAGTCTCGGGTTGAGAACGTCGCGCAGTTGATCTCCGACCAGGTTGATTGTCACGACAGTCGCTAGCAGTGCGAGTCCTGGAAAGAAGCTGATCCAGTAACGACCGGATAGCATGTACTCGAAACCATTTGAGATGAGCAGGCCGAGTGAGGGTTCGGTTTGTGGCAGGCCGACGCCGAGAAAACTCAGCGTTGCTTCCAGTGAAATGGCGCGGGCCGTCTCCACAGTGCCGACCACAATCAGCGGCGCGAGGCAGTTGGGCAGGATATGAAGAAACAGTATCCGACCGTGACCAAGCCCGAGACTGCGCGCTGCTTCGACGTACTCCTTGTTGCGCTCGGTGAGGGCTGTCCCGCGTGCGGTTCGGGCGTAGTAGGCCCATTGAACGACAACCAGTGCGATGACGATCTTGTCGATGCCTTTACCGAGTACGGTGATGAGCATCAAGGCGACCAAGATCGCTGGCAGTGAAAGCTGCAGATCAACCAGACGCATGATGGCCGCGTCGATGCGCCCGCCCATGTAGGCCGCAAACATGCCAACGGACGTTCCGATGACCAATGCGATGATTCCGCTAAAGAGCCCAACGGCAATAGATATGCGCAGTCCATAGAGGATGGCGGACAGAAGATCGCGACCGGCGCCATCAGAGCCCAACCAGAATGTATAGCCGGCAGAAGACTTCGAGCCTGGCGGAAGCCGCCCGTCCAAGACATCGACCTGCGACAGATCATAGGGGTCCTGGGGAACAAAGAACGGAGCCAGCAGTGCAGCGAGTATGATGATGATCAACCCGGCGAGGGCCAGAACCGCAACCTTGGATTCGGCAAACTCGGAGACAAATCGCTGCCAAGGCGTCTCCATGGGAACGATCTCGACTGCCTCCGGCGTCGTGCCAGGAGGAGCGTTTTCGGCAATGGTCATCAGTCACGGTCCTCCAAGCGCACACGCGGGTCGAGGAGGGTGTAGATAATGTCGACCACAAGATTGATGATGATGAAGACCAGGACGATGATGATGAGATAGGCAACGATGACCGGTCGATCGAGTTGCAATATCGAGTCGATCAGCAACTTGCCCATCCCCGGCCATGCAAAGATGGTCTCCGTAACAACCGAGAATGCGATGGTATTGCCCAGTTCCAATCCGAGCACGGTCGTTACAGGGATCATAATATTTTTGAGCAGGTGCAGGCGTATGATGCGCGACCATGCGAGGCCTTTCGCACGGGCAAACTTGATATAGTCCTGTTGCATCGCTTCGCGAACGCCGGCGCGCACCAGACGTATAGCCAGCGCCATCTTGAGCAGGGACAGATTGACGGCCGGAAGGACGATATGACTCAAGCCATCCAGTGTCCAAACCGACGACGTGATGCCGAGGAATGTTGCTGTCTCGCCTCGTCCGGTTGACGGTAGCCACCCCAGCATGACCGCAAACACCATGATCATCATGATCCCCACCCAGAAACTGGGAAGGCTAAAGCCGAGAATCGAACTGCCCATGATGGCACGCGATAGCGATGCTTCCGGATAGAGCCCCGCGTACAAACCCAAGGGGATCGCAATGACAACCGTTAGGAGTAATGAAACGATTGCCAGCTCCATTGTCGCGGGCATGTGATGGATGATCAATTGTAGGGCGGGTTCGCCAAATATGAATGACCGACCGAGATCACCTTGCAAAGCGTTCTTGAGGAAGAAGAGAAACTGCTCACCGATGGGACGATCAAGACCAAGCGCACGGATCGCTTTCTCGATCTCGGCCTGATCGGCTTCCGGATTGATCAGCATGTCAATCGGGTCGCCAATCACATTGACGCCGAAGAACACGATCACCGCCATAATGAAGACGACAACCGCGCTTTGCATGACACGTCGGATGATGAATGCTGTCATGTCCGGGACCGTGGAACCGCATTTTGGCGCCGGCCCGGTAGTGAGCTGGGCCGGCGCTTGATCGTGTTCGGAATTACTCTTTGACGACTTCCATCGCGAGCGTTCGTTCATCAGAACGCGCGTTGTACTTGAGACCTTTGCGCGATGCCCAGGTGTTGACCTGGTAATGCAATGGAATAATCGCGAGATCCGCGATGGCCATTTCCGTGGCCTTCGCCAGGACGTTCTGCCGCTTTTCGTCGTCGACGGTTGCAAGCGCTTCTTCAATCAGCTTGTCGATTTCCGCGTTGGAGTAGCGGCCACGGTTCGATGCACCGAACCCACGCGCCTTGTCGCGCGTGTGGATCAAAGACTTGAGCGGCGACGATGCTTCACCGGAGCCAGCGCCCCAACCGACCAAAATGAAGCTGAACTCAGGTGTTTTGTCAGGGCCGCCACGTGATGCGCGCTTGAAATACACCGAACGCGGCATTGTTTCGACATCGGTCTTGATGCCGATACGGGTCAGCATCTGGGCGATGGCTTCCGCGATCTTTGCGTCATTGATATAGCGGTCATTCGGGCCGTGGATCCGCAGCTTGAAACCACCAGCAACGCCGGCATCCTTGAGCAGCGCTTTTGCACCGGCCGGATCGTATGGCTCGGGCTTCAGGTTGGGGCTGACACCGAAGAAGCCTTGCGGCAGCAGTTGACCGGCCTTAATGGCAACACCTTCCATGACGCGATCAACGATGGCGTCACGATTGATGGCCTTTGAAATCGCCTGTCGTACCTTCAGATTGAACAGGGGATTAGAAATCTTGCCGCCGTCGGCCGCCTTGACGAATGGTGAATCTTCTCGGAAGCGGTCCATATGCAGATAGATCACCCGGTTCGACGTGCCTTGGGACAGCTGTACTTTCGCATTCTTCTTCAAGTTGGCAATGTCTGCCGTTGGGACGCTTTCGATGACATCGACATCGCCGGCCAGCAGCGCGGCCACACGCGACGGCTTCGACTTGATCGGCTTGAGAGTGACGTTGTCCCAGGCCGGCTTCTTGCCCCAGTAATCTTTATTGACGGTGTATTTGAAATGTTCACCGGGTCGGTATTCAACGAATTTGTAGGGACCCGTGCCAATAGCGGCCTTGCCACTGTTGAAATCAGCTGTCGTTGCGTTAGTGGCCGCCGCCTTGGAGATGATCGGGACGGTCGACATATCGTTGGCCATTAGCGGGAAGGGCTTGGCCGTTTTAATCTGGATCGTAAAGTCGTCGACCTTCACGAACGTCTTGCCCTTGACATATGTCGAATAGCTGGACGGGCTGTTGGGGACGTTCGGCGCACGTTGCATCGTAAAGATGACATCGTCCGCGGTGAACGGCTTGCCATCATGAAACTTCACCCCCTGGCGGAGTTTAAATTCCCAGGTCGTATCGTTGATCGGCTTCCAGGACATCGCCAGCCCCGGGACCAGTTGTTGCGTGTTGTCGGTGTTCACGAGGCGGTCAAACAAGTGCGTTGCCAACGCATTGTTCGGTCCGAGATTGTGAAAGTGCGGATCGATAGACGTCGGTTCCGAAGCCAGTGCGATCGTGAGATCTTCGGCCTGGACCGGTGTTGACGCCAGTAAGAGGCTGCCGATTGCAGCAACCATCAAACGCTTTCCAACGGACATCGGTGTTCTCCCTGAGGCTTTAGAAAGAGCGGCGGTCGTGCGGTTGGTTGGTGAAAACTCAGCCGGTCGCTCCCGCTACAGCATGGCGCGGAGACGGCGGCTTTGCAAACAAAAGTAATCGTCAGAGCGTTATCAGATTGACCGATCGTCGATTCCCTACATTTTACGATCATCAATGAGCCGTTGTGTGTCGGCCTTGGGATTGACTGCGGAAGAGCCGGCTAATGGTTAACACTGCCACTTTTCGGTGCCCACAGAGTGAGGGGAAATAAGATGCAGATGCCGACCTCCGGCGAACTCTTGAGCGGAATTCAAGAGTGGGTCGAAATCGAGAGCAAATCCTCCGACCGTGACGACGTCAACCGGATGATGGACCTGGTGGCGGGCCAGTTCGCGGAACAGGGCGCCAGAGTTGCACGCATACCAGGTGAGGACGGGTTCGGCGATCATCTCTCAATTTCCTCGAAGTGGGGCGCCGATGAACCCGGTATTCTGGTGCTCTGTCATCTTGATACGGTGCATCCCAAGGGCACGCTCCAATCGAACCCGTTCCGTGTCGAAGGTGATAGGGCCTTCGGGCCTGGAACCTACGACATGAAGGGTGGCGCACATCTGGCATATGCGGCTTACCGCACACTCGCGCAGGCCAAGCAGACGACGCCATTGCCGATACGGTATCTGTATGTCGCAGACGAGGAAGTTGGCAGCCGAACATCGCGCAGGCATATCGAGGCGGCGGCCCGAAAAGCCAAATATGTTCTCGTCACTGAGCCAGCGCGCGACGGCGGCAAGATTGTCACCGCACGTAATGGGTCGGCCCGCTATATGATCAACGTAGAGGGGCGGCCCGCGCACTCGGGCACCCGCCACAGTGATGGGCGTAGCGCCATTCTCGAAATGTCGGAGCAGGTCGTGCGTCTTGAAAACATGACGGACTATGGGCGGGAACTGACGTTCAACGTTGGGCGGATCGAAGGTGGTACGACACCCAATACTGTCCCTCAATTCTGTGCCGCCGAGCTCGATGTGCGATTTGCAACTCTTGCAGATGGCGTAGAGACCCATGCATTCGTCAGCACTCTGCCGGCATTCAATCCCGACGTTACTGTTTCGGTCACCGGTCAGATCAACAGACCACCGTTTCCACGGACCGATGCAAACGACAAGCTGTTCGACGTTGCCAAAGACCTTGCCGCCGATATCGGCTTCGTACTCGAAGACACTAAGACGGGTGGTGGCAGTGACGGCAACTTCACCGCCGCGTCGGTGGCGACGTTGGACGGCCTTGGTGTCGACGGTGCGGGCGCCCATACGCTCGACGAGTATCTGCTCGTGTCTTCACTGCTACCACGGTTCCAATTGCAGCTTCGCCTTTTGCAGACACTGGTTTGACTTCCACGATTGCCGTCCGTCGCACGGGTGATGCGCCCTCTAGGACGCGGATCAGTTGCGGAATGGCACGCCCTGGGTATCGCCTGCGCGCAAGTCATTTGCCGGAGCCCAAGTCTGGGGATCGGTGATCAGAGCAGCCAGAGCTGCAGCGCCGGCCTCGAGCAGTTTCTCGCCTTTTTCCGCGTTAGAGCGCACCGGATTTCCGGACACTCCGTTACCCGTCATGTGCGTAAATGGTCGCCACCGATAGGACGCCTTGCCGGCGGTCAAAAAGCCAGCGCCGCGCTCTGTCGTCAATGAGGCCAGATCAGATGTATCGACGAGATCCGGCTCAATCGCCATCATCATCGATGTCTCACCCTCGCAGGCATGCATGATTTGGGGTTGATCCTCCAGCAGCTTCTCGAATGCTTCAGCGGCCTCGCGCACGTACGTCGTCGCGACGATCGTGGCCCCGAGTTCGAGCGACAATTGATCGGCGGCGGTCTGCATGGCGAGTATGTTGCCGCCATGACTGTTCGAGATCAGGACGTCTTTGAAGCCATTGCGTACGAGACTGCCGATGATGCACCGCAGCACTGCAATGAAAGTATCGAGATCAAGCGTCAGCGTGCCGCCGTAGGGCATGTGGTGTTCGGAAAGACCATGCCAGATGACGGGCGTCACTACAGTCGGGCGGGTTGCCGACGCCTTGCGCGCCGCACGGCAGGCGACTTCTTGTCCAAGCCTGGTATCGGTCATCACTGGTAGATGCGGTCCATGTTGCTCGATTGAAGCGATCGGCACGATCACGACGGCATTCTTGTTGGCCAGTGCCCTGAGGTCATGCGCTTTCAATCTCGCCCATTCGACGGTCATGTGATGGTCTCCTCTTGTTTGCCTGCAATGGTCGTCCGCGCGCCGTGACCGGCGAGTCGTTCCGTCC
>JBPCWB010000534.1:0-7789 GCA_051009955.1 Hyphomicrobiaceae bacterium
ACGTTCCGCGATCGGCCCCGGCTCGTCTATCGCCATCGCATCCCGCAAAATTCTGTCAACATTTGAAATCGAAGAACTGGAGAAAGTAAAACATGTCAGTTGTCAAACTTCGCCTCACGCGATCCGGTGCCAAGAAGCGGCCCTACTACTACATCGTTGCCGCCTCGAACACGGCTCCGCGTGACGGACGTTATATCGAGCGCATCGGCAGTTACAATCCGATGGTTCCCAAAGACCATCCTGAGCGCGTGCGGCTCAAGGAAGACCGCTGCAAGCATTGGCTGTCCGTCGGTGCGCAGCCAACGGACCGGGTGGCGCGGTTCTTCGATGCCGCCGGCCTGCTAAAGCGCGAAGCGCGCAACAATCCGAAGAAGGGTCTGCCGGGCAAGAAGCGTCGCGAGCGCGAAGAGGCCGAGGTCGCTGCTGCAGCCGAAGCGGCGGAAGCAGCCAAGTCCCCAACCGACGAACCAGCTGCCGGCAACGAGGCGGCAGCCAGCGAGTAGCCTGTGCGGGTCGCCTGATCCGACGACTAAACGTTCGCATCTTTGTGTGCCGGTCTGCTAAAAGAGCCATGCGGCTTCGTCGGCGACCGGCACACGAATTCACCCATGCGCGTCTTACTCGGCCATATCTCGACCGCTCACGGCATCCGTGGAGAGGTCGTCATAAAATCGCACACGGCGGACCCGGCGGACATTGGCGCCTACGGTCCATTGTCCGACGAGTCCGGCACCAGGCTCTTCGACATATCCGGTGTGCGGGTCGTCAAGAAGGGCGTCATTGCACGAATTCGCGGAGTCTCGGATCGTAACGCCGCGGAAGCGTTGCGTGGCACCGCACTCTATATCGATCGCGACAAGCTGCCGGAACCGGATGACGATGAAGTCTACCACGCCGACTTGATCGGCTTGGTTGCCGTCAAAGCCGACGGCTCGTTCGTTGGTGACGTAGTGGGTATTCAAAATTTCGGGGCCGGCGATCTCGTCGAAATCCGTCTTGCAGGAAAACGCCGCACGGAGTTCGTCCCATTCACCGAAGGCTTCGTGACGGACATTGACTTCGAGGCACGCAGGCTGATCGTTGTCATGCCCGACGACACGGTTCAGGACGACGGAGCCTGAGCTGGCTCTACGTCACTTCACCGTTGACGAAAGCGTCAATGAGGGACCGCGCAATGGCTTGCTTGCCCGGTACCCAGAGATTGTCCGGATGCTCTTCGGCCATCATCAACGCAACCTCAGCGCGCGAGAACCAACGGGCTTCCTGAATTTCATTGGGGTCGATCGTGATCTCGGTGGTTAGTGCGATGCCATGACATCCGATCATCAGCGAATGCGGAAATGGCCAGGGTTGCGTCATGTGAAAGCGCACGTCGCCGACTTCGATTCCGGCCTCTTCCATTGTTTCGCGCCGAACGGCATGTCGGACATCTTCACCGGGCTCTAGGAACCCGGCGAGGGTCGACCACATGTTCTCGACAAAGCGGGCTTCGTGACCAAGCAGGCAACGGTCGTTCGGCGGATCGACGATCAGCATAATCACCACCGGATCGGTGCGCGGGAAGTGCTCTTTTCCACAAGCCCAGCACCTGCGTCGCCAACCGCCGTCCTTGACATCGGTGGTACCGCCGCAGCGGCCGCAGTGGCGCGCGTTCTCGTGCCAATGGTTGAGTGCCTTCGCCATGCCGAACATCGACAGGTCCTCAGGGTCCATGTTGCCCTGCATGGCGAGTGATCTCAGATCGACCATCGGAAACAACGCCTGCGCGGCCTCTGGATTGGCCCTCGCGCGGTGTTCGCTCAAGGCCAGCGCAAATCGCGCGCCGCCGTCAGGGTGGATGCCAAGGAAGAAGCTGTCACCGACAGGAAAGCCAAAATCCTGCAACTCATCGCGGGTGAACCATTTGATGGCGGCTTCGGTTCGCTCGCCGTTCGCATTGATGACGGGCTTGTCACCGGCGAGTACCAGAATCCGGGCCTCCGGCGCATTCAACTGTGATGCCAAATAGGCTTCGTCCGAGCGTTTGATGCTCTGGCGATCGAGAATCGACGAATCCCTAATAGTCGGTATGAACATGGCTTTCCTCCAGCGCCGCGACAACAGCATAGGCGGGGCCGGTTCGCAACGCGTGCCAGACCCGATGCGCTGAATTCTTGCCAAAATCAGATAGCGGGACGGCAAGCGGCGGCCCCCTGGTCCGGTGGCGAATGCAGCGTCTGTAATCCCCCTTGCCCTTCCGTAGCGAAACCGCCATATTCCGGCTGGGAGGTTGGCGCGGACGTGTCCCTCGCCAACCGGGTCAGGTCCGGAAGGAAGCAGCCCTAACGAGCCCGACATGGGTCGTCGTTCAGCCTCCCACTTGTCTTGCCCATGGGGCAGTTGCAATGGCCACGCGGCGAAGCCGCATTCCGTAAGATTGTGACAGAACGCGACGTCGATCCGGGATAAGCAGCAGAGAAACGGCCCATCGGCCTCGATCGAAAGCTTGGCTGAAGGCGGTACGAACGGATGGCCAAGAAACCGACCAAAGAAAATTCAGCACCAATTGGGTCTGACGATCAGGGCGCGGAGACCGCACAACCCTATGTCGTTCTGGCGCGCAAGTATCGACCAGAGTCATTCGAGGATCTGATCGGCCAAGAGGCCATGGTCACGACTCTGCGCAATGCTTTCGCGACCGACCGTATTGCCCAGGGCTATATGCTAACCGGCGTGCGTGGCGTCGGAAAAACGACGACCGCAAGAATCCTCGCCCGCGCCCTGAACTATTCAGGCGCTGGGAGTGCGGACAAGCCGACGGTCGACCTGCCGACCTACGGCGATCATTGCCGGGAGATCATTCAGTCCCGGCACCCGGATGTCCTGGAAATGGATGCCGCGTCGAACACCGGCATCGACAACATCCGCGAAATCATCGAAAGCGCACGCTACAAACCGCTGGTGGCGCGCTACAAAGTCTTCATCATCGACGAAGTACACATGCTGTCGAAAGGCGCGTTTAACGCCCTTCTCAAGACGCTTGAGGAACCACCGGAGCACGTCAAGTTTATCTTCGCGACAACCGAGGTGCGCAAGGTACCGGTCACGGTATTGTCCCGCTGCCAGAGGTTTGATCTGCGTCGTGTCGATGTGCCGACGCTGACGGCACATTTTGCCAAGATCGCAGCGAACGAAAGCGCAACGGCAGACGACGATGCCCTGCGCTTGATTGCACGCGCCGCCGAAGGCTCCGTCCGCGACGGCTTGTCGATCCTGGATCAGGCGATCGCCATGGGTTCAGGTACGGTCGATGTCGAAGCCGTGCGTGCAATGCTGGGTCTCGCTGACCGCGGACGCGTATTTGATTTACTTGAGACGGTGTTGAGCGGCGATGCTGCGGCAACGCTGGAACTGTTCGAAGCCTTGCACCGCGATGGTGCGGATCCCGTCCAGGCATTGAATGATCTGGCGGACGTCGTGCACGCTGTGACACGGGCGAAGATCGCCGGCAGCGAAGCAGCGAGCGATGCCATGTCGGGCGAAGAACGCAAGCGCGCCGAGGTCATGGCGGGGCGTCTGTCCGTTCCGATCCTGTCGCGCGTGTGGCAGCTGCTCTTGAAGGGAATCGATGAGGTTGGCCGCGCACCGAACCCGGCGATCGCCGCAGAGATGGTTTTGATCCGCATCGCGCATACCGCCGATCTGCCAACGCCCGATGAGGTCATTAAGGCACTCGGTGACGGAGGGGCGTCGGCCTCGCGTGCTACGCAGCCAACATCAGGCGGCGCCGTCCAGGCACCCTCCGGCGCCCCAGCTCAAGCCGCCCTGCAGTCGCCAGTGCAGGAGCCCCCCGCCAAACCGGACGAGCAGCCGCAGGCTCTAGGTCCAATGTCTTTCGAAGACGTCATCGCGCTTGTCGGAGAACACCGCGATGCCATGCTCAAGGTCCATCTTGAGGAGCATGTCAGCCTGACGAGTTTTGAACCGGGCCGGATCGAATTCTTTCCACTCGACGGCGCGCCGAGGGGCCTCGCCGGCGAACTGGGTGAGAAGCTGACGAAGTGGACCGGGCAGCGCTGGATCGTTGTCGTCGGTCGCGAGCCCGGCGCCGAGGCCATCGGCGAAGTCCGGCGCCGCCAGCGCGCTGCCGAGATTGCGGAGTTGAAATCACAGCCGGCGATATCGGCGGTGCTTGAGATGTTCCCGGACGCGGAGATCACAGACATCCGTCCGCTGGATCGGGACTCCGACGACACTTAGACGAAACGATCTGCCGAGCGGACACACAGACAACAACGTAAGAGGACGCGATGAAAGACCTGATGGGCATGATGAAGCAGGTCCAAGACATGCAAGCCAAGATGCAGGAGATGCAGCAGCAGCTCGCAGACATGGAAATCGTCGGGCAGTCCGGCGGCGGTATGGTCACGGTCACTTTGAATGGAAAAGGCGAGATGCGCGGCCTCAAGATCGATCCGTCGCTGATGAAGCCGGACGAGGTCGAGATCGTCGAGGACCTGATTGTGGCAGCGACCCAGGACGCGAAGTCCAAGGTCGACGCGACCAGCCAGCAAAAAATGCAAGAGATGGCCGGCGGGCTGCCTATTCCGCCCGGATTGAAGCTCTGGTGATCAAGCACGTAATGTGCACCGCATGATTCTTCACCAATCCTGGTGTTGTCGCAGCGCGGTGGTCTACCCGCCGGAAAAACGATTCACGATTTGGCATTGCCGTAAACTTGCGCCATGATGATCGAACGACCAGGTCATGATGAGGCGGCATCCGGTGCACAGATCCGCAAGACGGCATTGGGACGCGGTTCGCCGCCCACTGAGACGAGTAGCGATCGCATTCGCGGCTGGCACAATCGTGATGTGCCTCGGATTGATTTCAAGTTCGGGCCGCACGTCGACCAGTGTCGATCTCGTACTTGTTCTCGCACTTGATGTTTCCGGCAGCGTCGACAACAACGAGTTTCACTTGCAGCGGGGCGGGTTGGCGGCCGCGTTCAAGGACCATCGTGTCGTCGAGGCGATCAGCCGGGGACTGCGCAAGCGCATCGCAGTCGCTGCCGTTCAGTGGGCCGGATTGGAAAAGCAGGCTGTCGTTGTTCCCTGGACGATCGTCAACGATGCGGAAAGTGCGGCGCGATTCAGCGATAGCGTGACGAAAATGGATCGCAGCTATCAAAACAGCGAGACGCACATCTCGGGTGTCATCAACTTCGGCACGGACCTGATAAAGATCGCTCCCGTCACTGCGGAGCGGCGCGTTATCGACATTTCAGGCGATGGCATGGACAACGTCGGTTACTCGCCCCATCGCGCGCGCAATCGCGCACTGCGGTTCGGCGTCACCATCAATGGTCTGGCGATCCTCAATGAGACACCGCGGCTCCAGGAATATTATCACCACAACGTGATCGGTGGCCCGGACGCATTCGTGATCAAGGCCAATCGTTACGAGGATTATGCCGACGCGATTCTGCGCAAACTCATTCGCGAGATCGACGGTCATTTATTGTCCTGAACGCTACGATCTTGAGATCTCTTTCTTGGATCTTCGCAGTCGCCTGCCTGTCTCGCGGCGATCACATCTGAGATTGTCACGGGGCACATCCGGACCGGCTCTTTTCACCAGCCCATAAACCCCGATAGACCTCTGCTGCCCGGTTACCGGAGCAATTTCAGCAAGGCGCGGTGCCTGTCCCCGAACGGTGTATCCAAAGGATTGAGCTACTATGACGAACGGCCACGATTGGTCCGAAGACGTATTTCGCGAGATTAAGAAGCGCCAGATTGAGACAGTATGCACAGTCCCCGATGGCGGCCTGACGCGACTTCTGAATAGGGTCGGTGACGACTCCCGAATGCGCCTGATCACGCTGTCCACGGAAGAAGAAGGAATGGGAATCCTCTCGGGTCAGTGGCTCGGCGGCAAGAAGGCGATGATCGCTATGCAGTCGTCCGGTGTCGGGAATTGCATCAATGCACTCGGCCTGCCGAGTATCTTGAAGGCACCGTGTCTGATGCTGGTGACGATGCGCGGTATGTGGGGCGAGTTCAATCCATGGCAGGTGCAAATGGGCATGGGGACGCGGCCCGTTCTTGAAGCCGTCGGCGTCAAATGCTTTCCGGTCGATAAGCCGGAAGAAGTCGGTGATACGTTTGCCGCAGCCGCGGACATTGCATTCAGTGGTGGGTTCGCCAGTGCCGTGCTGGTCAGTCAGCGGGTCATTGGCGCCAAGGGCTTCGGGCAGGATTGAGGAACGGGCAGATGTCACAGCAGGCTTCCAATAAGATTCAACGCCGGCCGTTCGTCGCCGATCTGCTCGCGAAACGCGACGGCGCGCTCGTCATCCCCGGTCTTGGTTCACCGACGTGGGACTCGTTCGCTGCCGGCGATAGTCCCGAATACCTCTATTCCTGGGGCGGCATGGGCCTCGCCGTTCCGACGGCATTGGGTCTTGCCCTGGCGCAACCTGACCGTCGCGTCCTCGCCCTGACCGGCGACGGTGAAATGATGATGGGAATCGGATCACTTGGCGTCGTGGCGGACCAAGCGCCTTCGAATCTAGCCGTTTTGGTGCTCGACAATGAGCACTTCGGCGAAACCGGGAGACAGGCCGGCCTGACGGGTGGCGATACCGATTTGTGCAAGATCGCCGAGGGCTTTGGGTTTCGCCGTACGATGCTGGTGACGGAACACGGTGCTGTCGATGAGTTGGCCGACTTGCTCTTCAAGGCGCCGGGCCCGGTCTTTGCCGTCGCCAAAATTGCATTGAGTGAAGACCCCTGGATGCTGCCGGAAAAGGACGGGGCGGCCATTGCGCGCCGGTTTCGCATTGCGCTGGGGCTGACCGAGGCATAATTGCGGTCAGAACCGATCTTCACCAACCGGGTGACGCAATGTGGCACCCGGCACATAGCGATTGCTGCTATTATCGCGTGGCCTGTCCGATCAATTTCGCTGCGTTTGATCGGCTCCAACTATGAGGTCTAGCGATGACGAGAACACACAATAGGGCAGCTGCGACCTTGGCTGCTCAGGCCCTCCATGCGATTGACGCGCAAACCGGTGCGGTCGTTCCCGGCATCGAGCCCGCCACGACATTCGCCCGCGACGCCGACTACGAACTGCGCGGGCATTTTGGTTATGCCCGCGAGGCCAATCCGACCACCGAGAAGACCGAAGATGTCCTCAATGCTTTGAGTGGCGGTGAAGGCGCGCTGCTCTTCAATGCCGGTATGTCAGCGATTACGGCCGTTTTCGAAACGCTCCGGCCCGGCCAGCACGTCGTCGCGCCGGAGATCATGTATCATGGCGCGCAAGACTGGCTGCGCCGCCTGCGTGATACGCGCGGGATTGGCGTAACGTTTTTCAATCAGGCCGATCCGACGGCGCTCGCGGCTGCAATGCAGCCCGGCAAGACAGCACTTGTCTGGATCGAGTCGCCGGTCAACCCAACCTGGGATGTCATCGACATTACGGTTGCCGCCGAATTGGCGCATGGCACGGGCGCGATCCTGGGCGTCGACGCGACGGTTTCACCGCCATGCACGATGGACGCGATTGGATTGGGTGCCGACATTGTCTTTCAGTCGGCGACCAAGTACCTGGGCGGTCACAGCGATCTCACGGCCGGTGCCCTCGTCACCGCCAAGGCCGACTCACGTTGGGCAGAGATCAGACAGGTCCGCAAACTGACCGGCGGCAACCTGCAACCGTTCGAAGCCTGGCTGCTCCTGCGCGGCATGCGCACGCTGTTTGTGCGCTTCGAGCGCGCCTCGGCCAATGCACTAACCCTTGC
>JBPCWB010000535.1:0-3245 GCA_051009955.1 Hyphomicrobiaceae bacterium
TTATCACCGGCGTCGTCAAAGTTTCCAAAGTGCTGGCAGACGGACGCCAGCAGATTGTTGGCTTGCTTTTTCCAACCGAGAGCGTTGGTCGAGCCTTCTCAAACTGCGACAGCTATTTTGCAGAAGCCGCGACTCATGTGGAGCTGTGCTGCTTCGAGAAAGCCGGTTTCGAGCGTATGCTCGAGACTTGCTCTGGTCTCAGTCGGCGCTTGTTGAAGCAGGCTCAGATTGAACTGAGTACGGCCCACGATTGGATGGTATTGCTTGGCCGCAAGACCGCGGAAGAAAGGGTTGCAAGCCTATTCTTGATGCTGGCAACGCGCGCCCAGTTGCCAACCCCGACGCGTGCTGGAATTGGCGACGACGGGGATCGCCATGATGAGAGTTTCGATCTCTACTTGAAACGGAGTGAGATCGCAGACTTCCTGGGACTGACCCTCGAGACCGTTTCTCGGCAGATCAGTGCGCTGAAGCGCAACGGTGTTATTTCCTTCAGCGGCACGCGACGGTTCTCGGTGCCGGACATGGAAGCGCTGGTCGCAATCGCCGGCTGAGAGGCCGGATCGGCACTCACGTTTTTCAGGTTGAACGGAGCTGCTACCAGATCTCGGTCTGAGTTTTCGCCAATTTCTGACACAGATCAGTTTCTTATCACCACAATTGCGATAGGCAGATTCGACGATCGCGCAACTGTTGCGAATAACGAGCCGGAGACGCGCCGTGATCAACCTTGATGCCATCGCTGCCACCGAGGTGACGCGCGAGCCGTTCAATTGCTTTACCACGACCGGTGTGTTGAGTGCTGTCGACCTGGCGGCCGTCCGAGATGACTTTCCTGACATTCGGCGACCAGGTGTGTTCCCATTGTCTGAGTTGACTTACGGCCCTGCATTCGCCGACCTCATCGACGATATCACAAGCGGCGGTTTGCAGGACATCATGGCGGAGAAGTTCGCAGTAGACCTGGACGACAAACCGCTGATGATCACCGTTCGAGGCCGCGCGCAGAAAAGGGACGGGCAAATTCATAGGGACTCCAGTACAAAGTTTCTCACCTGCCTGCTCTATCTGAACGACATCTGGGATGAGGGTGGCGGTCGCCTGAGATTGTTGCGCAAGCCGGATGACATCTCGGACTACTTCGCCGAAATCCCGCCCAGTGGCGGTACGCTTGTATCGTTTCTGCGCGCCGACAATTCGTGGCACGGGCATAAACCGTTCGTTGGTGAACGCCGCTATGTGATGTTCAACTGGATGAGATCGCATAGTGCGCTGAACTACGACCTGCGTCGGCACCGCGTCTCCGCGAAATTCAAACAACTCAATCCGTTTGCTTGAGGGGGCAGCAATGCAGAACGTCGCGTTCTCCAATCCGACGGCAATTCCGCACAAACGTTCCGTTGCAGAAGCCGTTGTTTCGAGCCTGGATGCAGCACAACAAGAACGTTGGCCGTTCGATTATTGGCTACTCCAAGATGCGCTGCCGATGCACGATTTCGATGCCATTGTGGATCTGCCTTTCGCCGCCCCAACGCAGGTTGATTTCAATGGTCGTCGCGACACCAACAACTCGACCCGTGTCTTCTTCAATCTTGCCAATCAGCAGTGCTTCTGTGTTTGTCACCGAGTAGCAAGTGCATTCAAAGAACCCAATGTCATCGCGGCGATCGAGCAGCGCACCGGAGCTGATCTCAGCGACACCTATCTGCGCATTGAATACTGCCAGGACACAGAGGGGTTCTGGCTCGAACCTCGTACCGACATCTCTGCCAAGAAGTTCACCATGCTTGTGTATCTTTCGGACGAACCAGCTCTTGCAGGTGCCGGTACCGATATCCACGAGGGACCGCCTCGTTTCAATTATGTAACGAGTGCGCCATACGGAAAGGGACGTGGCGTCTTCTTCATTCCCGGTGAAAATAGTTGGCATGGCGTCGGCAAGCGACCGTTCACGGGCGTGCGCAGGTCAATCATTATCAACTACGTGAGCCCCGATTGGCGTGCATTTTGGGAGTTGGCGTAGCCGTCGAACCGGCGCTGAGTGAGACAATTTCGATGAACCCACACAAAATCAAAGCGTTGTCAGCGGCCGTTCCCAGATACACAAGCTATCCTACGGCTCCGCATTTCTCGCCGGACGTCGACGCCGAAAGTTACGAAACCTGGCTCAAAACGCTGCCGGTCGATGAACCACTGTCGATATATATGCATATCCCGTTCTGTGACTCGCTATGTTGGTACTGCGGCTGCAATACCAAGATGGTGAAACGCTATGACCCTGTAAGCAGTTACGTGGACGTCCTCATCGATGAAGTGATTTCGGTCAGCAGTTGCGCCACGTTTGATCACGATGTTTCCCACGTTCATTGGGGCGGTGGGTCACCGAGCATACTGGCGCCAAACGACATGATGAGGCTATCGCTGACCACCCGTGCTTGCTTCAACTGGCGCGATGATGTCGAGTTCGCCGTCGAAATCGACCCTCGTTACATCGATGATGGTCGTATCAACGCCTTCGTCGACGCAGGCGTCACACGCGTCTCGTTCGGCGTGCAGGATTTCAATCCAAAGGTTCAGGCAGCGATCAACAGAGCGCAATCGTTTGTAGAAACAAAAGCGGTCGTCGATCGCTTTCGCCAGGCTGGTATTCAATCAATCAACATCGATCTCGTCTATGGCCTGCCGCATCAAACCAGGGACAGCGTCGCACAAACGATTGATCAGGTCCTGACGCTTTCGCCAGATCGCATAGCGCTGTTTGGATATGCCCATCTGCCGGCGCGTTTGGCGCATCAGCGACTGATTGAGGACGCAGCCCTGCCTGGTCCGATTGAACGTCTTGCCCAGTCAAAGAGGGCAGCGAGCGACATAATCAAACACGGTTATGTGCGCGTTGGATTGGATCACTTCGCCAAGCCCACTGACACGCTCGCTACCCGACCGGTAAAGCGCAACTTCCAGGGCTATTCCAGCGACGATGCAAAATCGCTCATTGGCTTCGGCGCATCAGCGATCGGACAGTTCGCGCAGGGATATGTGCAAAACGCCGTTCCCGTTGCCGAGTACACACGCCGTGTCCGTGAACGCGGGCTCGCAACGGCCAGGGGTGTGGTACTCAGCCAGGAGGATCGCGCGCGCGCATTGGTCATCAATCGGCTCATGTGCGAACTCAGCTTTCCATCGAAAGAACTGCGAAGCCAGTTTGGTGACATCGCGGATGTTCTGATCAAGGAGGCAGACCAGTT
>JBPCWB010000536.1:0-2909 GCA_051009955.1 Hyphomicrobiaceae bacterium
CCCGCGGGTCCACCCGCGCAAAACCTTCTGCGTGTAGTCACTGGCGTCATGGCCCAACTGGAACCAATCCGTGATGGGCACATAATCGGGCTTTGGATAGGCACCGATGCAGGTCGTCTCTAGAGGCATCTTTAGTCCCCGGCTCTCGACTGATCCGAACTGTAAAGTGGTTAATTTCCCCAGCGCGCGCCTATTGCAGCAATTAAGCGGCCCACGACAAGCCGCGGACACTGGCATTCAATATCCGGATGGTATCCGCAAAGGAGAATTTTTCTAGCCCGCGATGAGGTTAAGAGGCTTGCCCATGACCACGGAGCAGGTATCATTCTTTTGTTTACGCGGCTTGATCCGCGGAACTTCGCTCCGAGCGGACAATTTCCGTACGGAGCCAAGCCATCAAGGAACGGAAAAAACGAGAACGGCTTCACAACCGCGCCACACAAAGGGAGAAACAATGAAGAGATTTTTGTTAGCAAGTGCAGCATTACTAGCACTGCCAATCGCAGCCGAGGCCAACTGTCCTGCGATCACCGTCGCCGATATGAAGGGTGTCAAGGCGGGCAAATATCCGCAGCAATATGAGCTGTCGGAGTTCCAGAAGGCAGCCAATTGTACGCTCAGTTTCAAGGGACATCCCGATAGTGCCAGTCACAATGGCAAGATCCAGGGCAATCCCTCGCTTCCGGCGCTATCCGAACGCATCCCGTCAGAACCCCTCGTGGTCGTCCCGTATGACTCCATCGGCAAATTCGGCGGTACGCTCGATGTCCTTTCAAATGCCACGGAAGCCGGAACTTCGGATTTTCTCTCCGTTCGCCATGTCAACTTCGTACGCTTCTCCGACGATCTCCAGACAATTGTGCCGAATATCGCCAAGGACTGGAAATGGAACGACGATTTCACTGAGCTGACGTTCTTCCTGCGCAAAGGGCACAAGTGGTCGGACGGCCAGCCGTTCACATCTGCGGACGTCAAATTCTGGTATGACGACTTGAACTTCGACACCAATGTCATCAAGAAGCCCAAAGACTACCTCGTGGTCGGCGGCAAGCGCATGATTGTCGAGACACCCGATCCGCAAACGGTTGTGTTCAAGTTGCCGGCACCGAAGCCGGGACTCCTGTCGCACTTCGCCACGCATTTCGCGCAGGGCTTCCAGCCCAAGCACTTCCTCGGGAAGTTTCATCCGAAGCACAATCCTGACGCCGATAAAGAAGCGCAGAAGTACGGCTTCAAGACCGGCTATGAGCTGATCAACTTCTATCATGGCCAGTCCGACTGGACTGACACGCCGACACCCATGTTGCGTGATGCGGCCAAGGCTGCGAAGCTGCCTTACGCCACCCAGCCGACGCTTGAAAGCCACATCTACATCAGGGACACGACGGAAGGTCGCCATCTGGTCGCCAACCCCTACTTCCACCAGGTCGACACGCAGGGCAACCAGCTCCCCTACATCGGCGAACAAGACGAACTTTACATCAATGAGAACGAAGTCCGGATTCTCAAGTTGGTCAACGCCGAGGTCGACTACAAATCGCAATCCCTGCAGCTGCCTTCGGCGCCGCTGCTGTTGGAGAACCAAGAGAAGGGCAACTACAAAGTCGACCTTCGTCCCGAGATTACGATTGGTGTGTTTTCCTTCAATGTGACGCACGAGGATCTCGAAAAGCGCAAGGTGTTCGGGGATCTCCGGTTCCGTCAGGCGATGTCGATCGCTATGAACCGCGACGAGTTGAATAACACCGCGTTCTTTGGTCAGGGCAAACCGCAACAGTATGTCGGGTTCTCGCCTCAACCACCGTTCGTCGATAAAAAGTGGCTCACCTATATGACCAAGCACGACCCGGCCAAAGCCAAGTCGCTGCTCGACGCGGTCGGCCTGAAGGACACCGACAATGACGGCTTCCGGGAATTGCCGAATGGCGCCAAGCTCGTGCTCAACCTGCAATTCGCGACGCAGGGTATCGCCGGCCAGGTTGTCGAGTTCGTCTGCCAGAATTGGAAGGACGTCGGCGTCAACTGCCAAGTCAAGGAGGTGACTCCAGACGAGTTTCGGTCGGCGCAATCGGCCAACAAACTTGATGTTATGATGTGGCGCAAAAGCCAGCCGATTGCGATCATCCTCGGCAACAACGAACTATGGGTACCGCCGTTCGAGAACTACTTCGGCGTGCGCACTGGCATGTTGTGGGCCGAGTGGGTGGATTCCAAGGGCGCGAAAGGCGTCGAGCCACCGGACTACGTCAAGCAGATCGCGAAGGATATTGACGCCTTCCAGTCGTCACGGCAGGGCACCGACGAAGCCAACAAACTTGGCGCCCGCATGGTCGAGAACATGACCAAGAACCTGCTGTTCATCGGCACCGTCAATGCGCCGGCGCCGATCTATCACCACAACAAGCTGAAGAACTTCACCAACTTCAAGACGCACTCCTACGAGTATTATCGGACGTACCCGTATCGTGCGACGCAGTGGTGGCTCGACGAGTAGTTTAGCCGCTGAGGCGAAGTTCATCCCGGCCGTGACAGGTTCGCGGCCGGGGTCCCGGTGGAGAAACAATGCGCTTTCTGCAATTCACCTTGATGCGCGCCGCGATGGCAATCGTGACCCTGATCACGGTTTCGCTGATCGTCTTTACGCTCATGGAATTCGTGCCTGCGGATTGTGCGGAGCGCTACGTCGCCTTCAAGAACACCACCGGTCAGCAAATCACAGTCGACGACATCGAGGCGGAACGCAAACGTCTTGGTCTCGACCGGCCGTTCCTCGAGCGTTTTGGCAGCTGGATCGGCAATGTCTTCTTCAGGGGTGACTTCGGCGAAAGCTGCATCCTGCGAGTCGGCATCAACGACCTCCTGAAAGACAAGTTCTGGATTTCACTGGGCATCACTCTGGCGGCGCTGCT
>JBPCWB010000537.1:0-6479 GCA_051009955.1 Hyphomicrobiaceae bacterium
CGCGGGCATTTATACGCGGCAAGGTTCTGGCGGCACCACTGGATGATGTCGTCGGTCGTCGCCGATGCACCGGGCTTGAGTTCGATGTAGGCAATCGGTGTTTCGCCCCATTTCTCGTCTGGTCTGGCGACCACAGCACAAAACGCGACGGCCGGGTGCTTGTAGAGCACGTCCTCGACTTCAATGGACGAGATATTCTCTCCACCAGAGATGATGATGTCCTTCGAGCGGTCTTTGAGCTGAATGTAGCCGTCCGGGTACATCACACCGAGATCGCCGGTATGGAACCAGCCGCCGGAGAACGCTTCTTCGGTTGCGGTCTTATTCTTGAGGTAGCCCTTCATCACGATGTTGCCGCGAAGCATGACCTCACCAATCGTCTCACCGTCAGCCGGCACGGTTTCCATGGTCGCCGGGTCAACGATGGTCAAATCTTCAAGCGCCGCATACCTCACGCCCTGGCGCGCCTTCTTGGCAGCGCGCTCGCCAGGCGAAAGCGTATCCCAATCCTGGTTCCACTCATTGACGACGGACGGGCCATAGGTTTCCGTCAGGCCGTACACGTGGACAACGTTGAAACCGGTATCGGACATCGCCGCCAGCACGGACTCCGGAGGAGGGGCAGCGGCGGTGACGAATTGGACGCGGTGCGGCAACTCCCGTCGTTCTTCGCCAGTGGCACCGAGAAGCGTCGACATCACGATCGGCGCGCCGCACAAATGCGTTACGCCATGGTCGGCGATGGCCTTGTACATCGCGCCGGCGCGCACCCAACGCAGACAGACATGAGTTCCGGCCAGTGCCGACAGTGTCCAGGGAAAACACCAGCCGTTACAGTGAAACATCGGCAGGGTCCAAAGATAGACCGGGTGCTTGGCAAGATCGCCGGCTAGGATATTGGCGTAACACATCAGGGTGGCACCGCGATGATGGCAGACGACTCCTTTGGGGTTGCCGGTTGTGCCGCTGGTGTAGTTCACCGAAATCGCATTCCATTCGTCGTCGGGCGGTTGCCAGGAGAACGCTGCGTCGCCGGATGCGACGAATGCGTCATAGTCGAGTTCTGAAATCGCAGGATTCGATTGCGGAAACTCGCTGTCGTCACAATCAACGACGATTGGATCAACCTTGGCGATCTGCAAGGCTTCGGCCATCACAGGCGAAAACTCGCGATCGACAATCACCAGCTTGGCATTGGCATGGTCGAGTTGAAACGCGATGATCTCCGCATCAAGGCGCGTGTTGATGGAGTGCAGAACCGCACCGAGCATTGGGACGCCGTAATGGGCCTCGATCATGGGCGGCGTATTCGGGAGCATGACGGAGACCGCATCCCCGGTGCCGATCGAACGCTGCGCCAGCGCTGATGCCAGTTGGCGGCTGCGGGCGTAAAGCTGCGCATACGACCATCGGCTGGCGCCGTGAATGATCGCCGGGTGCTCTGGAAACGTCGCGGCCGCTCGTGTAAGGAAGCTCAGCGGCGTCAGTGGCTGATAGTTGGCCGGATTCTTGTCAAGGTGTTCGTCGAAGGGATTTGCGGACATTGAGATCACTGCTTTTGTCTGGCGCCAGGCGCGGACTGAAAAAGCTAGCGGAGGCGCCCGCCATCGGCAATCTCAATATGGTTTTGTTCGGGTTTCCATTGACAGATCTGCAGAAGCGCCAACGACCGCAGCGCGCGCACGCAATGTTCCTCCGGCCCAGCGATGCGCGATGATCAACCGGATGCCGCTGGACGGATCACACGATGGGCCTGGCGGGTTGCCGGCGGCGTGTGCCTGGTCCTGGCGATTCTCGGGATTTTGCTACCGATCCTACCAACGACGCCTTTCTTGCTGCTTGCGGCCTTCTGCTTTCAGCGCGGTTCGAAGCGTATTCACGACTGGCTCGTCAATCATCCTCGCCTTGGACCGCCAATCCGGAACTGGCGTCGTCACGGTGCCATTTCCCGAGTGGCCAAGCGGAACGCAATGATCGCGTTGGTCGCAGTTCTGGGAATGAGTGTCTTGCTCGGCGTCGCTTTGTGGATTCTATTGATCCAGCTCATTGCACTGTGTGCTGTCGCAGTCTTTATTCTCTCCCGCCCTGGCGTGCCCGATCGCTGATCGCCGCGCGAAGCTGCGATCGAGTCGATCGTGTGATTGACTTTTCGCCGGTCGGCAACATATAAACCGTGATCCTCGGAACAGCGCTGGGTCAGGCCAAAGCTTGGCTGTGTTCCGTTGATCGGACTGGTAACCTGTCTTCCCGACTTGCGCACGGCGAGGGCCTACAGGGTGGTTGTCTCAGACCCTTGGTCATGATCAATCGCCGATCGGGAAGTGAGACTCTAATCCATTGAAATCGCAACTCTTCCTCGGCTGCACCGAGGTGCTGCCGCTCATGCTGAGGGGTCTCAGCGCAGAGCGGCGAAGCCGCAGTCCCAATGCCCCATCCGTATACATCGAACAGCCTGACAACAGTGCTCAAGACCGCACGTTTAGCCGGACCAGTCGCATGTCCGGGGTGCGGCTTGCCGGCTGCCGAGGAATCGCCGTTATGAGGCGCAATGTGACGGTCAACAACCATGCGGCTTGTCGTCATTACGCCGTACACGGGACGGCTGGGCCGCGGTCTGTGTGCGCGTGCGGACCTTGAGGCAGACGGCAATCATCGCCATCCACCCAATACGCAACTGGCAATAGGAGATCTAAAATGCCGAGCGGAACCGTAAAATTCTTCAACACCACCAAAGGCTACGGCTTCATTCAGCCGGACGACGGCGGCAAGGATGTCTTTGTCCATATCAGTGCCGTGGAGCGATCTGGTATCGCGACGCCGAACGAAGGCGACAAGCTGACCTATGATCTCGAGCAGGATCGGCAGGGCCGTTCGGCAGCCACCAATCTTCGTTTGGACTAGCCGTGATGCCGGTCCGATAATTCGGACACGCAGAGTGACTTGCCCGCCATCGCCGATGGCGGGCTTTTTTGTCGGTATCGTCGTCACCCAGAGGATGTGCCTTAAGTTTGTGACCGCCGAATTGGCTGTCGGGGTCGCGCCAGCCCGCTTTATCCAATGGCCGGGGCCGGTCTGCGATCTCGCAAGGCGGCATATCCCTTAGTCGTAAGCGTATTGGGGAAATTGAAGTGGCGGCAGGTGTCGGCTAGATTTCCTACTGGAAGACAAGACCGTGGCGCCGGGTTGCGCTTGAAAAGGGTGATCGGAAATGACCAGGTATCATGAAGAGTACGCCAGCTGGAAAAGCGATCCAGAAGCTTTCTGGGCCAGAGCCGCTCAAGAGATCACCTGGTACAAGTTGTGGGACAAGGTTTTTGACCCCTACATGGATGAGTATGGCCGCTGGTTTCCCGGAGCGGAATGCAACACGGCCTACAATTGCTTGGACCGGCACGTTGAGGCCGGGCGCGGTGATCAGCCGGCGCTGATTTACGACAGCCCCGTCACCGACACCAAGTCGACTTTGACCTATCGCGAACTGACCGACAAAGTCGCGACATTGGCCGGCGTCCTTAAAGACCTGGGTGTCGACAAGGGCGATCGGGTAATCATTTACATGCCGATGATCCCGGAGGCACCGATCGCGATGTTGGCTTGCGCGCGCATCGGGGCAATCCATTCGGTTGTCTTTGGTGGGTTCGCCGCGGCAGAATTGGCAACGCGCATCGACGATGCCAAACCCAAGACGATCGTTGCCGCGTCTTGCGGCATCGAGCCAGGCCGCGTTGTCGCCTACAAGCCATTGCTCGACGAGGCGATCGAACTCGCACGCCACAAGCCTGACAGTTGCCTCATCTTGCAGCGCCCGGCCTCTACGGCGAGCATGATCGGCGGTCGCGACTATGACTGGGCGCAGGTCACGGCCGCGGCTGAGGCGCAGGGGCGCAAAGCCGGCTGTGTCGCCGTCAAAGGCACGGATCCGCTCTACATCCTGTACACATCTGGCACCACCGGCAGTCCGAAGGGCGTCGTTCGCGACAATGGCGGCCACATGGTTGCGCTCAAATGGACGATGACAAACATCTACAACACGCACCCCGGTGAGGTGTATTGGGCCGCGTCCGACGTCGGCTGGGTCGTCGGTCATTCCTACATCGTCTACGCGCCGCTGCTGCACGGCTGCACCACCGTCATGTACGAAGGCAAGCCGGTCGGTACTCCGGATGCGGGTGCTTTCTGGCGCGTCATCTCGGAGCACAAGGTCGCCAGCATGTTCACGGCGCCGACGGCGTTCCGGGCGATCAAGAAGGAAGATCCTGATGGGGCATTCATCAAGAAGTATGACCTGAGCGACTTCCGCGTGCTGTACCTGGCTGGGGAACGCGCGGACCCCGATACAATTACCTGGGCGGAAAACCAATTGAACGTCCCCGTTATCGATCACTGGTGGCAGACGGAAACCGGATGGTCGATCTGTGCCAATCCGGTTGGTTTGGGGCGCATGCCGGTCAAGCATGGTTCGCCGACGGTCCCGATGCCGGGCTACGATCTGCAGGTTCTGGATGATAAGGCGCAGCCGGTGCCTCCCGGTGAGACCGGTACGCTCGCCATCAAGTTGCCGCTGCCGCCGAGCTGCCTGCCGACACTCTGGAACGCATCCGAACGGTTTCGCGAGAGTTATCTGAGTGATCTGCCTGGCTATTACACCACATCGGATGCCGGCTATAAGGACTCAGATGGCTACGTCTATGTCATGGCTCGTACGGACGATGTCATCAATGTCGCCGGCCATCGGCTGTCGACAGGGCAGATGGAAGAGGTCGTAGCGCAGCATCAGGATGTGGCCGAATGCGCCGTGGTCGGAGTGCAGGACGATCTCAAAGGCCAGTTGCCGGCAGGCTTCATCGTCCTGAATTCCGGTGTCAATCGCGAGCATTCTGAAATCGAGAGCGAAGTGGTGAAGCTGGTGCGCGACGTCATCGGTCCAGTTGCCGCCTTCAAAAATGTCATGACCGTTCAGCGCCTGCCGAAGACCCGGTCCGGCAAGATACTGCGCGGCACGATGCGGGCAATTGCCGACGGCACAGAGTGGAAGATGCCGGCCACGATCGACGATCCGGTCATTCTCGACGAGATCGCCACGGTCATGTCGGAGCGCAATATGCTGCGCAAATAGCCGGTCGCCGAAGTCCTGCGCCTGCTTGGTGACGCGTCCAAACGGGCCTTGCGCGATGTTCGTGTCTGGGCATCGCTTGTCGTCTGTACGGTGCCCATCATTCAGAAAATCCCGGCGGATTATCCTATAATTCGCAAACGAATGGTGATAATAATGAGGTGATTTTCTAAAGTGGTTTTAACGGTGAATTAATTACTTTTTTCGATGCAATTTTAAATTAATGAACATGTAACCAGTGCCGCTCATTTTTGCCCCCATCTGCAAGAAGGTGAGAGGCATGTTATGGTGAGGAACAAAGTCCTGCAGCGGGGCACCCAAAAGGTGTTGCGGGCATTTCATCGAGATCGACGTGGCTCGATTGCCATCGTCTTTGCTTTGTCAATTACGACGCTTATTGCACTTGTTGGCGGCGCCGTGGATTATGGACGATGGATGTCCGCGCGTAGCGCCACACTCAACGCCATGGACGCTGCGGTTCTGGCTGGTGGTCGCGTTCTGCAGTTGGCCGGTGCAACAGATGCGGAAGCCCAGGCTGCCGCTGAAAAGTATTACGCGCAGAACAAATCCGACGGACTGAGCATCGACGGCACAGTCTTTTCCATCAATTCGTCGGAAGTCATCGCGACCAGCGCATCGACCGTATCGACGCCGTTTCTCAGTGTCATCGGGATTGATAGTCTCGCGGTCAATCTGACATCGAAGGCGGTGCTGGCAGCTGGCAGCAACGCTGGCTCGCACATCGAAGTTGCCATGATGCTGGATACGACCGGTTCAATGAGCGGCAGCAAAATGGATGATCTCAAGGAGGCCGCCAAGGATTTGGTGGAGATTGTCGTGTGGTCTGACCAGTCGACGTACACATCGCGCGTCGCTCTGGCTCCGTTCTCGCGCTACGTCAATGTCGGAACCGGTTACTTCAATGCGGTGACGAACGCCACGGCGGGCGGCGGCACGAACGAACGCACATGCGTCAAAGAGCGGCCGACGGCGGACCGCTACACTGATGCACCTCCTGGCGCAGGTAACTTTTTTGCTTACTACAGCGGCAGCGGCGTCTGCGATCCGACCTCGACGATCATGCCCCTGACCAGCAACAAGGCTGTGCTGACGGCTCATATTGATAGTATGCCGACAATCGGTATGACTGCGGGTCATCTCGGGACGGCTTGGGCCTGGTATCTGATTTCACCGAGATGGGCTTCCGTATGGCCGTCAGCAAGCATGCCAAATTCCTATAGCATGCTGACGGAAAGTTCGGATCCCGGCTCGAGTGCCGCGCCGGGCGATCCCGACTTCAAGCCGAAATTGCATAAGATCGCGATTCTGATGACGGATGGCGCCTACAACAAATACTACTCCGGCT
>JBPCWB010000538.1:0-4126 GCA_051009955.1 Hyphomicrobiaceae bacterium
ATGAACGATGCCGTCTCGCGTGCGCTCGGACGGGCCGGTGAACTTGAAGCGCTGGTGCATAACGAAGTCAGTACGCTCGAACAGTCCTATGAAGAGAATGAACGCAAGATTCGCGGCCTCATTCAGGAACTGGCAGGCGAGCGTCACGCCTTGCTCAACACCGGCGATCGCTTTCGTGACACGCTCTCACAATTGGGAACCGAAGTTCCGCAACTGATTGAAAAACTCGGCCACCAGCAACTCAAACTGGCGACGATCATCGAGGGCGCCGGCGCCAACCTTTCGCAACTGGAAACCGCGCTGACGGGTCAGACCAACCAGCTCGAATCCACGCTCGACGGAGGTGCCGGAAGGCTGCAGTCCGTATTGGAGGACTATACGGGCGCGTTGGCGGTGGCACTCGGCTCGCGAACGGACCAGATGCAGGCTGTGCTCGGTGATTATACCGAGACCATGGGCGGTCACGCGGCATCGATGCAGACGGCGCTCGAGGATCAACGCACTAACATCGAAAAGATGTTTGCCGACAATCGCGAAGTGGTCGATACGTCCGCCAAGAAACTGGACGAAACACTGAGCAACCGCACGGAAACGATGCAGATCGTGTTCGAAGAATACGCGCGTGCGATGGACACGATGCTTAGCAATCGGACCGACGACATTGACTCGCAGCTTGTCCAACGCATCAAGGCCCTGGATGACGCATTCAGCGAGCGACTGCAGCTGTTCGACGAAACCGTCATGAAGTCGGCGATGTCGGTGGACGATGCTATCGGGCGGAACAGCGGCGCACTCACTTCGGCCCTTGAGACCCATGCCCGTGATCTCGGTGACACGCTCGCGAAACAGGCTGAGCAGCTTGATCACACGCTCGCAACTCGCATTGAAGCCGTAAGGTCATCGAGCGAGAACATCTCAAAACAATCCATCAAGGCGATTGAGGGTCTGGCGGGACAGTCCGACTTGTTGCGGACCGTCTCGGAGAACTTGCTGTCTCAAATCAACAATGTTTCCAATCGCTTCGAGAATCAGGGTCAAGCCATTCTGCAGTCAGCAAATGCGCTGGAGTCGGCCAACGTCAAGATCGACAAGATGCTGTCGCGCCGGTCCAACGAGTTGAACGACACGCTGGATCTGATGTCATCGCGGGCCAACGAACTGGGCCAGGCCGTGCAGGGATACTCCAGCACGCTCGAAGGATCGGTAAGCCAGGCCGAACGGCGCGCCAGGATGCTGACGCAGGATCTGACCCGGCAGACCCAGGAGCGCGCACGCAGCACCGTCGATGACCTTCAACGCCTCAAAGATGAGGCTCGCAAGGAAGCCGATCGTGCCCTGGACGACCTCAAATCAGAGTTTGCTACGGTCTCACGCGAAGTGACGGAACGGCTCGGCTCGCTGTCCAGCCAGTTTTCGCAGACCACTGGCGAAGTCCGGGCACAGGCGGCGCGTGCCGCGCAGCAGCTTGAAGATGAGCAAGGTCGTCTTCGCCAACAAATGGAGCGCCTGCCAGGAGCGACTGAGGAGAGTGCTGCCGCAATGCGCAAGGCCTTGCGTGATCAGCTCAAGGCACTCGACCAACTGTCATCACTGGCCGTGCGAACGGCTCACGAGTCGGCTGCGAGTCCGCCTGTCAATCAACAGCCCATCCCGTTGCAGGAGGCGCCGCCGCCGCAAGAGCATGGCGATCGCGGTGACACAGCCGCCACCTCGCGTGATGCTAACAGCCTGACCAACACATTGCAGCGCGAACTGCATCAACCGCATGCGCCGGATGTCACGCGCTCCGCCACGAATGGAACGCCCCGCGAGAGCACGCCGCGCCGCGCCGTAGCGTCGCTGGCCGGTGACAAGGGTGAACGCTCCGGCGAAGATGGCAAGTGGTCCTTTGGCGATCTGCTTGCGCGGGCGTCCGATGAGGATCCACAAGCCGTGCCGGCCGAGCCACGCGAGGCACAGTCATCGCCGGACAGCGATGGTGGCCTGGACATCGCAGCGATTGCTGGAGCACTCGATCGAACCACGGCAGCCGCAATCTGGACCCGCTTCCGCAGCGGCCAGCGCGGGTTCATGGTGCGCAGCATTTATGCCCACGACAGCCGCGAACTCTACGATGATGTGGTATATCGCTACCAATACAAGCCGGCATTCCGCGAAAACGTCAATCGCTTCCTGCTGGAATTCGAGCAGGTCCTGAGGGATTTGGATCGGCAAGACGGGTCCGGGGAATTGACCCAGGAACATATCATCGCCGACACCGGCCGCGTCTATCTGCTTCTGGCACACGCTGCCAAGCGGCTGGTCTGACGCGCGCGGGTGGATAATCTGCTAATGGCCCAGGTCACTTCGGTTCGCGCCGAACAGTGGCCGTTGGAGACCATCTTCCGCATTTCTCGCGGTGAGAAATCACAAGCTACAGTCGTCGTTGTCGAAGTTGCGGGTGACCAGCATGTCGGCCGTGGGGAGTGCACGCCATACGCACGATATGGCGAAACGATAGACACCGTCACAGAGGCCATTCGTGCTCTGCCTGAACGGTTCGATCGTCAAAGTCTGCAGCACGCGCTACAGCCGGGAGCCGCGCGCAATGCCGTCGATTGTGCCCTTTGGGACCTCGCCGCCAAACAGGCCGGCGTTCGGGCCTGGGCTCTCGCGGACGTGGAGCCGCCAGGGCCAACGGCAACGTACTACACGATCGCACTTGATACGGCCGAGGCAATGGCGCAGAAGGCCATCAGCTCAAAGGGCTGTTCTCACCTGAAGCTCAAACTCGGCGCGGCGGGTGATGGCGAACGCATGTCGGCCGTGCGGGATGCGCGCCCCGATGCCACGATCGTGGTCGACGCCAACGAGGGTTGGGCACGGGCTGACCTGCCCGACCTGCTGGAGGTCGCTGCCCGGACGGACGTCAAGGTCATCGAACAACCGCTGCCGGCGTCCGACGACCAGATGTTAACAAACCTCGTCAGTCCGATCCCGATCTGTGCCGACGAATCCGCCGCGCCCGGCGCGCCTCTGGCGCAGCTCTTGGGGAAATACGACGCCGTCAATATCAAGCTGGACAAAGCCGGCGGGCTGACGGCGGCCTGCGACCTGGTGCGTGAAGCGGAACTCCTCCAGCTTGATGTCTTTCTCGGTTCCATGGTGGCCACGTCCCTGGGCATTGCTCCGGCACTCCTATTGGCACACCGTGCCAAGTGGATCGATTTGGACAGCCCGTTGCTCCTCGCCCGCGACAGGCCTCACGCGCTTGCCGTCGAGAACGGCCGCCTCTCGCCGCCGACGCCGGAGTTATGGGGCTAGAGCGCGATCAACTGAAATGGAACCATTCTGACGAGCGGGATTTGTGATGACATCAAGCGGATCGGCGAAGGGCGTAGCGGCGTTACGGACAAGACGGAACGCGCCGAGATCAGCGCAAATCCCGCCGTCCCATCCGGGTTTCCAAGCGGCGGCCGCCCAGTACGTCAGGCGATTTGCCCGTAGCCCCCGCTACGCGCCGCATCGCCTTCCTTCTGGATCGACGCGCCGCTTGTGAAACAGCATTGATTCCATTTCAGTTGATCACGCGCTAAATCATCGTGCTTTATATCGGATCCAGCCGGTTCCGACATAAAGCGGGTTGCTCCAAAACTTTTCAGGTTTCATCCGAACCACGGCACGAGTCTGCCAGAGGCGGAATGGCTCTGAGCAGGTCAGGTCTCGCCGCGATCGAACCGGCGCGAGAACTCCGTCTGGCCACCGGAGGCGAGGATCCGCGCTTGCTCAATCCAGTTCTCGCGCTCGATGCGCCCATGGAAATCGAGTTGCTGGCTCACACGTGCAACGTCGGACGCCGTCCAATTTGCGACATCCGAATACTTCGCGTGCCCCATGGAAATGAGCTTACGTTCAATAAGCGCACCAACACCACGGATGCGCTTGAGATCGTCCGGTGGGTCCTGGTTGCCCGCTCCCGGCGGCCGATAGGCTTCCGATCTCACCGAGCGAAACGTCGCAATATTGCTGTTGCCGCGTCCGGCGGGGGCTGCCGGGTCGGCCGGCACTAACGTGTCGCCGATCAGGTCTTTGGCTTGCTCAATCCAGCGTTCGCGTTGCACACGCCGATTGATGCCCAGCAGGTGGT
>JBPCWB010000539.1:0-4030 GCA_051009955.1 Hyphomicrobiaceae bacterium
CCGCGCGCAGCTCCTCGACAAACGTTTCGGGCACCCACACGGACTTCATACCAAATGCAGGCTCGCGTGTATCGTCGCCGGGAATGGACGGCCGTGGCCCGTCACCCGTAATGACCAAAACGCTGCCCGAGACCATGTCCTCCTTGGCCACCGTCGTCCCGTGGATTTTCAGAAGATAAGCTTTCGGCGGCACAGACAGATCATTAGAGATCTTGACCTCGGGTAAAACAAAGCCGAACTGCTCCGCAAATCGCCGCCGCATTCGGCCAACGCGGTGCGTCAGCTCCGCGGTCAGCGGCAGGAATTGCGTATAGAGCTGCTTGCCAAAGCAAATCTCCACTTCCGGAGCCCGCAGCGTCTCCTTGATCGACGGTGTCGCATTCAGTTGGGCTGCTTCTGCCTCTTTGCGCTCAAGCTCTTCGGTCTCCGCCTTGGCACGCTGCCGCCTGATCGGAAGGAACCAGCCAATCCACGCCAACAGGCCGCCAAGAGCTGCGAATGGAGCAAAGGGCAGGCCCGGCACGACGGCAAAAATAAACATCAGAAAGGCAACGACCAGGATCGCCCGCGGATAGTTTCCGAGCTGCTCAAAAATCGCCTGTTCGGCCGGGCCGCGCGTGCCGGCTTTCGAGACGAGCAGGCCCGCAGCCAGAGAAATGATCAGTGCCGGGATCTGCGAAACGAGACCGTCACCAACGGACAACCGCGTAAAGATGTCCGCAGCATCCGCGAGATCCATGTTATGGCGAACTACGCCAATGATAATTCCGCCAAAAACGTTGATGGCCGTAATGATGAGTCCGGCGATAGCGTCGCCGCGTACGAATTTCGAGGCGCCATCCATCGAGCCGAAGAAAGAGCTTTCGTCCTCAAGCTCGCGCCGCCGCCTCTGTGCGGTTTCCTCGTTGATCATGCCCGCTGACAAATCGGCGTCGATAGCCATCTGCTTGCCCGGAATGGCGTCCAACGTAAAACGCGCACCGACTTCTGCGATACGTGTCGCGCCTTTGGTAATGACCAGGAAATTGACCGTTACAAGGATGATGAAGACGACAAACCCGATCACGAAGTCACCGCTCATCAGGAATGTCGAAAACCCGCCGATGACATAACCGGCAGCGGTTTCACCGCTGGCCCCCTCCGACAGAATCAATCGCGTAGTCGCGACGTTCAGTGCCAAACGCAATAACGTTGCAATCAGGAGGATTGTCGGAAATGAGGAAAAGTCGAGTGGCTTTGGGATCCACAATGCAACCATCAGGATCAGCACAGACAGCGCAATCGACAACGCCAGTGCAATATCGACGAGGACGGGCGGCAGCGGCAAGAACAGGATCGTAAGAATCATTACGACGCCGACGGCAAAGAACACATCGCGGCTTCCGCCACGAGAGCCCACAATCGACGCACTCACAACATCTGCCATGCCCACCGCTCCTGCTTGCGAACGCGTCACTGGAAGATCGAAACAAGAAATCTTCAGATCATTGAAGATATCAGTCTGGTAACCGGTTCACGAACCGCCGCAACTTGCACACACGCAATGGCTGATCCCCATCAGCCGTGTCATCGCGAGAGCATTCCGCCTCACCCCCGCGTCAGAATCCGCTTTCGATTCTGGAATAGATCTGCTCGGTGAAGGCGAAGATGACCGAGCCCATAAACGGTGCCGAAACCGCACTGACGATGAAGATGGCGATGATTTTCGGGATGAACGTCAGCGTCAATTCCTGCACCTGGGTCAGCGCCTGCAGCAACGCGATCGCCGTGCCGACCGCCATCGCTACGGAGACCGCAGGGCCGGACGCCAGGATCACGGCCCAAATCGCCGCCTGCCCGATCTCGATCGCGTCAGTTTCATTCATATCAGCTTACCGTAATGCCGGGTCCAAGCGGGACCTCCGCGCCAGTGGTTAAGATCGCCACCGCTCCGCTGTCCGTGATGCGCACGGAACTCACCTGGCCGGATTGTGCACCGTCTGCCGACGTCACTGTTCGCCCAATCACTCCGTCGAATTGCAGTAGCGCTGTCGAAGCCAAAAGCGCATCCAGCTTGGTGTTGGTCTGGATCTGCTGTTCGACGTTGGAAAACGTCGCAAGCTGCGCGACGTATTCGCTCGACTTCATCGGCTCCGTCGGATCCTGATTTTCCAGCTCTGCGATCAGCAATTGCAGGAATGAATCGTAGTCCAGCGTCGTCTTCTGCGTCTGCGATGTCGAGGTCGCGCCCTGTGTCGACGCAACAGAGCTGGTTGCATCTACTTGCATATCATCAATCCCATGCTGTCATCTTGCTTGGAGTCGGAGCCGGCAGGCTGGATCGCTGGAGGCATCGGGTCATCAACATGAAAGATCGAACGCAGCAACTTGAGCGACTCAAAAAACTGTTCACGTGTCGCCAGATCAGCCGCTCTCTGGATCTCGTCCATGACACCGGCGTATTCCGGTCGCCGCGCAAAACTTCCGATATAGTACTGAAGCAGCTTCAGTTGCTCCTCCCGCGTATCGGGATTTATCAGCATCGACTGCAGCACAAAATAAAGCTGCCGGATCGGTGTCGTCACTTCTTCGGGTTGAATGACGTAGGACTCCAACAAGAACGAAACGTCATTGAGAAACGAGATCGCGACGCGGCGATCGACCTGCATGACGGCACCATTGACGAAGATACGTTCGCCACTCTTCAACCGCAGCTTTAGGATCTTGCTCATTTCAGTCCGTCACAAATCGCTTCGGTAACTTCGATGATGCCGGAGAAATTCTCCGACTGCTCCAATCGGATCGCTTCGCACTCGCGCAGGATCCAAATACCGATAGAAATGAGGTTGGCCTTGAGGTCCTTTTCGAGCGCGTTGTCCTCGCGTCCGAGATCATCGAGAATGACCTGCCAGACCCGCCGCACAAAAATGACCGCGTGGTTCGCTTCTTGCGACTTCGGCCCGGCATCCTGCGCCGCCTTCAGAAGTTCGATCGAACGCTCAAGAATGCGCTTTTCGCGCTCTCGGGCGGTGCCGACCGCTCCTTCCATGACGTCCGAATAGGCAAATTGATACATTGCTGTCCCTCGTTAGCTTGATACCGCTGGGTTAATTGATCAGATATGATTGAGGATACTCAGACGCTGGATTCGAGATGTCACTGCATAGGAAATCTCAATTTGATTGAGCAGCAGATTGATTCTGTTCGAGGCTTCGTACGGATCGATATCTTCGAGTCCTGACAACGTCTTTTGAATGATGTTGCTTTGGATGTTCATAAATTCATCAGCATCGTCTATCTGACGTTGAACCAGTCCGAGGTTGGCTTGCGAGTTTTGCACGTCCTGCACGGCGCCACTGATCAAACTGACCGCACGATCGAGAACTGCCTCAAAGGCTCCTTCACTCATGTTCTCGACGCCAAGATCAGCGACCATCGTCATGGCTTTCGCAAGATCGCGGAATGCCGGCTGATTGGCATTGAGCGAGGTCTCGACCAGTTGCGACGTCGAGATTCTTGAGCGCACGTTGCTGTCGGATGCCGCCGACCAGGTTGTCCCCCAATCAGGATCGCCAAAGAGGGCATCAAATGCTCCGCCCAGGAAAGTATCGATGTCGCCGGCAGTCAGGGTGTTCACCTGCGCGTCGGTCTGCGCAAATCCGAACTGCGTTGAAAATGCCGTGTCGACGGCCTGTTTGTTCGGCGCGCCGCTCGAGAAGTAGTCGGTGATCGGCTGCACGTCCGTGTTGATGCCGGAGAATATGTGCTCGCCATTGAACGTCGTATTCAATGCGGTGGTGAAATCGGAAAGCGCTGCCTTGGCATTGCTGACGGCCGTAAACGCCGCCGTTCCGGAACCTTTCGCTGCAATCAGATTATCGCGCAGTTCCAAGCTTATCTTGTTGACGAGGTCGAGCGAATTCTGCGTGACTTCCAGGCGACCGCGAGCAGATCCGTTCGAGGCGACGATCGAATTCAGACGATCAAGATCGTTTCGCAGGGAGATCGTCTGGCCGGTCGCCGAGCCGAGGCTCAGCCCAACGTCTGCCTT
>JBPCWB010000540.1:0-6900 GCA_051009955.1 Hyphomicrobiaceae bacterium
TCCGTCACTTTCTCAATCCCGGTCCCCGCAAGAGCCTGTGCACCCTTGTCGACCTTGATGCCGGGAACGGCGTCCGCAGCCGTGATGAGATCGACCAGAGGCGTACCGTCGGCAGCCTTTTGGCGCAGTGTCTCGTCGAACAGAATGACACCGGAGACATGCTTCTTCATCGCCTCAGTGGAGCGAAACAGCATTTCCCGATAGTCGCGGCGGCTGTCTTCCGTCGACTCGACCGAAATCGAGTCGAAGCGCTTCTTGATCGTACCCGTACTTTCATCGGCCGCCAGGATCCCTTGACCGGGTGCAACCATTTTTTGTGCAATATCTTCAAGCTTGTCTGACATGTCTCGCTCTCCCGGGATGATGGCCCTCGTCGTCTCCCAATGTCCTTAGCGCGCTTGGCGCCTGGTTTCCAGAGGATCGAACGGCGCACCAGGTTTGTGTTGAACGGGATTTGTGACATACCGTTGCAGCAGGCAAACGGGTCGGATCGGCATGCGACGTGACGTGAACATCGCTGACCTTCGCCGGCACGCACGACGCCGGCTGCCGAAGGTCGTCTTCGATTTCATCGACGGCGGCGCACAGGACGAGCGCACGCTTGAAGCCAACTGCCGCGATTTGCAGGCCCTGACCCTTAGCCCCAAGGTCATGGTCGATGTGTCGGACCGTGATCTGAGCGTCGAGGTTTTTGGGCAGAAACTGTCTTGTCCGATCATTCTGTCACCCATCGGTCTCACCGGGTTGGCGTCACCGAAAGGCGAGTTGGACGCGGCGCGCGCGGCCGATGCCGCCGGTGTCGGATATTGTTTGAGCACAAACGGGACGTCGTCCATCGAGGAGGTTGCCGGCGTCACAAAGCGACCGTTCTGGTTTCAACTCTATGTCATGAAAGACCGCGGTCTGACCCGGTCATTGATTGAACGGGCCGCGGCGGCGGGCTGTTCGGCGCTGGTTCTGACTGTCGATCTGGCGGCGCACGGCAATCGCGAACGCGATGCCCGCAATGGCTTTTCGGTGCCGCCGCGGATCAGCCTCGGCGACGCTGCCAATGCGCTTCTGCGCCCCGGCTGGCTGCTTCGCATGGTCTCGGGCCCCCGGCTGACGTTCGCCAATTATCGCACCGAAGCCGATGAAGGGTTCCTGCAGCTCTCGCAACACATCGCGAAGCAGTTTGATCCCTCAATCTCATGGTCGGATATCGAGTGGGTGAAACAGCATTGGGACGGTCCGTTAGTCCTCAAGGGCGTTCTGCGTGCCGATGATGCCCGTCGCGCAATCGACCATGGTTGCGACGGCATCAGTGTCTCGAATCACGGCGGCCGCCAACTCGATGGCGTGCCATCGGCCATCACCGCCCTGCCACATGTCGTTGATGCCGTCGATGGGCGATGCCCGGTGTTCATGGATGGCGGTATTCGCCGCGGGGCGGACATCGTCCGAGCCCGTGCCCTGGGTGCAACAGCCTGTCTCGTTGGGCGCGCTTTCGTCTACGCGCTGGCAGCACTCGGTCCCGACGGGCCAACGCGCGCTATCACGATCCTTCAAACGGAACTCGATAACACGATGGCATTGATGGGACTGCCAACGATTGCGGACATTGACCGCTCCGCCATTGTCTTGGATGACAGCTGGCCGTCCAATGCCCTATAAGGCGCGTCATGGCAGCGGTTAGGGGCACGCTCACGTATCATCACAATACGACCCCGATCCGTTCACTTAAATTGTGAAATGCATCACAGCAACTCGCTGCAAAACCATATAATTAAATAACCGTTGGTTCATCTTCCATTCAATCTGAGTGGGACATGATGCAATTCGGAGACAGATTGTTAACGGACGAATCGTTACAGTGGCTCTACTAGGAGCGAATCATGAGCATTTTGACGCAGATACCATCTGAGTCAGCCAACTTTTGGTCGATGTCTTATCGCGGCCAGGAGATTGCGGCTCAGCGCCACTACAAAGGCTGGCTGGTTTACCTCAACCAGGTCATGCAGCAGGGCATGCTGTTCGAAGACGGCCGCACAGCCGCAACTTGGTTGCGCCGCAAGGTTGACGAGCAGACCGCATCGGCCAGTTGAATATCCACGTCTGATCGTTCGATCAGTGAAGGCTTGGTGGCGCCCGAATGTCGGCGCCCGCAGCCTTGAGTGCCGCGCCGTCTCAAATTCTGGGTATCATGAGCAATTGGCTAAAGCGGATGCCAGGTTCAGATGAGCTTGGCCATGGCCACAGCCGTGTCGCCCATGCGGTTCGAAAAGCCCCATTCGTTATCATACCACGACAGGACTCGCACGAGCTTGCCGTCGACGATCTGCGTCTGGGTGAGATCGAAATTGGACGAATACGGGGAATGATTGAAGTCGATTGAAACCAGTTCTTCCGACACGGTCGACAAAATGCCTTTCAGTTTTTGTGACGCTGCCGTCTGCATGGCCTGGTTAATCTCATCAACCGAGGTTTCACGGCCCGGTAGGAATTTTAGATCGACAACCGAAACGTTAGGTGTCGGAACCCGGATCGACGTCCCATCGAGCTTGCCATTGAGTTCCGGCAGCACCAGTCCGACAGCCTTGGCGGCTCCGGTAGACGTCGGGATCATACTGACATTGGCCGCACGGGCCCGGCGCATATCGCTGTGCGCCTGATCATGAATGCGTTGGTCGCTGGTGTAGGCGTGGATCGTCGTCATGAAGCCGGACTGAATACCGCACAGATCGTGCACCACCTTGGCCACTGGGGCCAGGCAGTTTGTCGTACAGGATGCGTTGGATACAATCTTATGATCAGCGCTCAGCTGATCGTGATTGACGCCATAAACGACTGTAAGGTCAGCACCTTTCGAGGGTGCCGAGACGAGAACGCGCTTGGCCCCAGCCTCTAGGTGGACCGCCGCTTTATCCTTGTCCGTAAAAATCCCGGTGCATTCCAAGACGATATCGATATTCATATCACGCCACGGCAGCTTGGCCGGATCGCGTTCGGCGAGCACCGTAATTGGATTGCCCAAGCCGACATCCATCTGGTCCCCATCAACTTGGACAGATCCAGGATACTGGCCGTGAACGGAGTCGTACTTGAACAGATGCGCGTTGTCTTTGGCGGACGTGAGGTCATTGACCGCGACGACTTGCAAGTCGGTTCGTTTGGACTCGGCGATGGCACGCAGGATATTCCGACCAATGCGACCAAATCCCGAAATCGCGACTCTGACTGTCATAATGTCGTGCTCCCCAACCCACTCCGGGCATTCGTTCAATCGGCGAACTCAAGACATCCGTCATCGAGCCCATCCATTCCTGCGGCCATACATGTTCCGGTCGAAAATCGATGTCAATGGCGATCGCGGGCGGGATTCGCAAAGGGATTGGCAGTTATGCACCGCCAATTCGCAGAATCGGCGCTCGGCAGTTGACCGTCGGGAAGCCCCATTCCTATGGTTAAGAGTTCAAGTCACGACGTCACCGAGTTCAGCAACTGTGAGAACGGGTTACAGATTCATGGCCGCACGCGCCAAAGCGAAGCAGTCCAAGTCATCCTCGTCAGGTGCCCGTCGCACCGCGTCTGCAACGGCCAAGAAACCGACGGCGGCCGCGCTGCTGCGTGAGCGCGATGCTCTGATACGCCAACTCAAAGCGGCCGAGCATCGCATTTCCGAACTCGAGGAAATCAACAAAGAAGCTGTTAACCGCATCGACTGGGTGATCGATTCATTGCAGGCGGTCATGGCCGAAAACCGCTAGCCGCGCGACATAAGATCACCGTTTTTGCAGGTCACGTTTCGCAGTGAAATCGTCGGATACAGAGCCTGATCACTTGAAATGGAACCATTCTGACGAGGGTGATTTGTGATGAGATCAAGCGGGCCGGCGAAGAGCGTAGCGGCGTTACGGATAAGACGGAACGCGCCGAGATCAGCACAAATCACCTCGTCCCTGTGGGTTTCCAAGCGGCGGCCGACCAGTGCGTCAGGCGCTTTGCCCGTAGCCCCGCTACGCACGGCATCGCCTTCCTGCCGGCTCGGCCCGCCGCTTGCGAAACAGAATTGAATCCATTTCAAGTGATCAGGCTCTAGACGAGGCAGCGCGAGGGTCGAAATGGGGCAAGTTGCTGTAACGCTCAATGGGCACACTTACCGCCTTAAATGCGGCGACGGTGAAGAACAACGCCTGCATAGGCTGGTCGAGCATGTCCGCGAAAAAGTCGACAACCTTGCGAGCGATTATGGCGAGATCGGCAATGAGCGCTTGCTCCTCATGACGTCCATCATCATCGCCGATGAACTGTTCGATGACCAAAGGGACAGCGACCAGGGCGTGGTCGCGTAATCTGTCATCCGTTCTGCTTTGGCCACGGTTCGAGATCGTTCCAGTGGCGGTCATTCGTCATTTGACTAGAATTCATTGGTGTTTTCGCATCGAGCACTTATCTTCTGACTCGCTGCGGGGCGCGTTAGGAGCAAATTTCCCCTGGGCCGATACCAACCGCTTGGGAGCTGTCCCTGGCCGGGGTCGTGGCCCCGATCACACGGCGCCCACCTACTTATGTAGGGACCTGGCGGGATGTATACGCTCCGACGGCCTCCGCGGCGTCTAACTGAAGCACACAGCGTGAGTCTCTCGTGACCGGTTGTCGTTCATGGCCTTAGAGCCGCAAGAGACTGTCGAGGCAAAAAAAGCGCTGAGAGCCAGCGCAGTTGCGGTCCGCGACGCGATTTCTTCCGCCCAGCGACAGCGACACGCCGAACAACTGGCGACGTGCGCTGAGACTTTGTCGGTTTTGGCCGGCCCAACGGGCCAATATTCGACCTACCTGCCGATCGGCAGCGAACTCAATCCCGAGCCCTTGAGATGTGCACTGTCGGATCGCGGACATGCCACCGGCCTGCCGGTGATGATCAAACTCGGCCAACCGCTGGCCTTTCGGCAGTGGCAAAGCGGCGATGCGCTGGTGAAACGCAAATGGGGTATTCTGGAGCCGATAGACACTGCCCCAAATCTAACGCCCGACGTCCTCCTACTGCCGCTCCTGGCCTTTGACTCAGCCGGTTGGAGGCTGGGATATGGTGGCGGCTTTTACGACCGTACGCTGGCAAAACTGCGGTCGCGGAGACCGGTTCTGGCAATTGGTCTGGCCTTCGATCAGCAAGAGGTCGACGCAGTTCCCCGTAGCGCGTATGACGAGCGCCTCGATATGATCCTGACGCCAACCGGGCTGCGCTCGTTCGAACCAGTGGAAGATTGAATGCGATTTCTATTTCTGGGAGATGTCGTGGGACGCTCCGGGCGTAAGGCGGTATTACGCGAACTTCCCGGCCTTCGCGAACGCTTCCAACTGGACTTTGTCGTCGTCAACGGCGAAAACGCGGCCGGCGGGTTTGGCATTACCGAGCAGATCTTGCAGGATCTTCTGGATGCCGGAGCCGACGTCGTCACGTTGGGCAATCACGCCTTCGATCAACGCGACGCCCTTGTCTTCATCTCGCGTCAGGATCGCCTGATACGGCCGCTCAATCTGCCCGAAGGTACACCTGGCAAGGGTGCCGGATTGTACAAGGCTGCCAACGGCGCCGAGGTTCTGGTGATCAATGCGCTGGGGCGCGTCTTCATGGCCGAGCAGGATTGCCCTTTTCGTGCCATCGATAATGAAATCACGGCTTGCCGACTCGGTGAGGGCGCCGACACGATTTTTGTCGACTTCCACGCTGAGGCTACAAGCGAAAAGCAGGCGCTCGGCATCTTTCTCGACAGTCGAGTGTCCTGCGTAGTCGGTACCCACACGCATAGCCCAACCGCGGACGAACGCATCTTGTCCGGCGGGACCGCCTATATGTCCGATGTTGGTATGTGCGGCGACTACAACTCGGTACTCGGCATGGTGCCCGACGAGCCCATCAATCGGTTTCTGACGCGTATTCCGCGGGAGCGTTTTGAACCTTCCCTGGGCGAAGCGACGGTCTGCGGCCTGGCCGTTGATATCGATGACGCGACAGGATTGGCGCTTGACGTCGCACCGTTGCGCTTGGGCGGAGTCTTGACGCCCGTGACACCACCGTTCTGGTCGGGCCCGTAACGCGCCGCAGGCTGGATTTCAACGTCGCAATCGCTCTATATGGTTCTGACTCATTGAAACAATTCAGGGCAGTGAAGCTATTCGCCGCCGATTTCACCGCACCGCACCCCACACCGCAAAGAACGTAAGACGAAGCAATGGCCGGACATTCCCAGTTCAAGAACATCATGCATCGCAAGGGTCGCCAGGATGCTGCGCGCTCCAAGCTCTTTTCCAAGCTCGCCAAGGAAATCACCGTCGCGGCGAAGATGGGAATGCCCGATCCGGATATGAATCCGCGACTGCGTCTGGCCGTGCAAAACGCCAAATCACAGTCAATGCCGAAGGACAACATCGAACGTGCGATCAATAAGGCGGCGGGCGGTGATGATGATAACTTCGAAGAAATCCGTTATGAGGGATATGGCCCCGGTGGTGTCGCGGTCGTCGTGGAAGCACTGACCGACAACCGCAACCGGACCGGTGCGGCAGTGCGGGCGGCTTTTGCAAAGCATGGCGGCAATCTCGGAGCGACTGGCGCTGTCGGGCACATGTTCAATCGGGTCGGCGAAATCAGCTATCCCGTCGAGGCAGGCACGGCCGATGAAGTCCTCGAGGCGGCAATCGAGGCCGGCGCTGATGACGTCCAATCCGATGACAGCGGTCACCTGATTATCTGTAGTTTCGATACCCTCGGAACGGTTGCCGGAGAAACTGAAAAGATCCTCAAGGAGCCGGAGTCTGTGAAGGCAGTGTGGACGCCGACAATCACCACTCCGGTCGACGAGGAAGGTGCCGCCTCGATCATGAAACTCCTCGCGGTGCTTGAGGACGACGATGACGTGC
>JBPCWB010000541.1:0-2688 GCA_051009955.1 Hyphomicrobiaceae bacterium
AGAGCCTTGCAGGCCTGTGTTCCGGAATAGTCGAACTCACAGGCTTGGCCGATGACGATCGGCCCGGCCCCAATGATCATGATCGAGGAAATATCGGTTCGTTTTGGCATAACGGGCGCCTTTTAAAGGAGCCACCACCGTTTGGCTATAGGCCAACGCATGAGGCTGCTGCCATCCTCAGGTGAAACTGCCGTACCTAAGCTTGTCCCCACCTTATGCGACCGCGGTGACGGCAAATCGTGTGCGGCTGTGGCCGAAGTTCTTGACCATCTTACAGCTTCGCCATCCCGCGGCGTCCAAATTCGCGCGAATCTCAGCTTCGCTATAGGCCGCCAACCCCAGTTTCTTCCGCGTGCTGCGATAGGGCGAGAAGAACGTGGCGACAAGACCGGAGAACGCTGCGATAAGGAATTTCTCGCGGGCAGCAAACGCCAACAACTGGACGGCATCGGACAAAGCCGACGTCTCATGCGGCACAATGTCTGCCAGCACCAAACGACCACCTGGCTTTGCCAGTGAACGCCAAACGCCGAGCCAATCCTGCAACTCCCCCTGCGTGAGATACTGAGCCACGGAATTGACCACGAAGAGGTCGACGCTTGACGCCGGCAGCCGGCGGAGTTCTTCACCATCAACAACGCTGCATGTGGGCACAGACTGCAACCGGCTCTTGAGCATCTGTCGAATACGGTCTGCAGGCTCGCACAGGATCAACTCGCCGCATTGCTGTGCCAGAACCTCGGCGTAGCGCGCTTCGGCGCAACCGAAATCGACGATCCTGGCGTCCCCCGACGGCACCCATACGAGAATATTCGACAGAATGAGCTTTTGGTGCGCATCCTTGTGACGTTCACTCACATAGAGCGCATGATCCGTGTTCCAGAACGTTAGCCACTCCGACATGCTACGAAGCCACTCCTCGCAACCGTGCAGACTTTGCCCACGGACCGCCTCGGATCAAACGGCGCCCGCCCCATAATAGAGCGTCACGATATGCTTGGCCTCGGCAAAGAACAGCCAGCGCTCGGTAACGACCCCCACGATCATGGCGGCCATCATGATCAGGCTGACCACAACACCAACGGCCGGCGCCACGACCAGCAGCAAAAGCAAGCACAGGCCCGGCAGCACGAAAAGTCCGCCGGTTGCCACCAGTCGCAACTTCTCAGCATGCTTGCGCGCGACGCTGTAGCCCATTTCCCGCATGACAAAGTTGGATTGGGTGTGTGGCGGTTCGAGCACCCGGACCGTTCCGAAACGCGCCAATCCTGTGGCATCGCCCGCCGTTGCCGTCTTGGCCTCGGTGTAGATCTGGCTCCAATAGACAACCTTCATCAGCCATGCCGTCAGAAGCGTCACCAATAGCAGCCATACGACCTCATCTTCCACACCAAACCAGAAGGCACTCAAAGCGACAAAACAGAGGCCGCCCGTCAGCACCGCAAGCACACAATACATAGGTGCGACCAATGGATGGTTCCACGCTTTGATCGTCGTGAGCGACGCATAGATCATGCCTGTGCACCACACCGTGATCAAAGCCAAGACGATGGTCGCGATCGCGCACAGTGCCCAATACCCCTCGACATTGCCGATCACCACCCAGCCCAGCGCGAAAAGCAGCGCCGGCAGATAGGTTATCACCGCAGACACGCCTTCACGTGACAGCCAGGACGTCTGCCATTGCGAAAAGGCCCGCCAGGCCCGTTCGGGTCGACCAAGGTGCAACATTGAAGACAACAAGCCGGCTGTGATCAGGATCAGCGCCAGGGAGAATGCGACAAGGCCAAACCCGGTACCCAGCGGCACGACACCGGCCAGCGCGGCAAATGCCAGCCAGATCAGCAGTCCATAACCGGCGCCGGAGGCCGTCGTAAACAAGATCACGGAATAGGCGGGGTGCACGCCGGTCTCCTATCGAGAAAGCAGCTGGTCGGCCCAGCGAAAGAACCGATCGGCGACATCACCCGAAGAGCTGTCCGACACGTCCGACACAGTAGGCTCTTCCGTTACCGCAGAACTGCTGCCGTCACTCCGCGGCCGCGGCGGCAAATAGCGATTGACCGGTCGGTACCCCGTCTCCGGCATCAGGGCGTATCCGTCACGATCCCTGACGAGTTTCGAAACAGCACTGCTCGGATCTCCCAGATCGCCGAAGTGGCGCGCACCGGTCGGACAGGCGCGCACACAAGCCGGCTGGCGATCTTCCTCGGCAAGTGTTTCGTTGTAGATCCGGTCGACACAGAGCGTGCATTTCTTCATGACGCCATGGTCGTAGTCATACTCGCGCGCGCCGTAGGGACAGGCCCAGGAGCACAGCTTGCAGCCGATGCAGGCGCTCTCGTCGACCAGCACGATGCCGTCCTCGGCGCGCTTGTAGGAGGCGCCGGTCGGACAGACGGTGACGCAGGGCGCGTCCTCGCAATGAAGGCACGAGCGGGGGAAATGGACGACGCGCGCATCCGCTCCTCCGCCGGCCTCGCCCCACTCGAACGTGTGGATCCGGTTGAACCAGACGCCCGTGGGGTCGGCGTCGTAGGGACGCTCGTCGGTCAACGGGGCGTGGTAGCCGCCGGTGTTCCATTCCTTGCAGTTGACCGCGCAGGCATGGCAGCCGACGCAGATGTCGAGGTCGATCACGAGGCCGAGCCGCCGATCCGTCCGAGAGTCCGGGAGGTTGGTCACGTC
>JBPCWB010000542.1:0-6805 GCA_051009955.1 Hyphomicrobiaceae bacterium
CAACCGCGATGACGCGGCCGGCGCCGGCGACATGGGCGCCGTTGATGGCTGCCATTCCGACGCCGCCACAGCCAATCACAGCAACCGTCTGGCCGAACCGAACGGCGGCTGTATTCACGGCCGCACCGAAGCCCGTGATGACGCCGCAGCCGATCAGGGCAGCACGATCAAGCGGCATGTCTTCGCGGATCTTGACCACGGCGTTCTCGTGAACCAGCATCTGTTCCGCAAACGACGACAGATTGACGAACGTGTGCAACTGATCCGGCTTTGTCCATTCAAGCCGCTGCGCCTTGCCCGGTGGCATTTTCACGTCGTTGTTGGTGCAGATGACCGGTCGCCCGCTGGTGCACTGCTCGCAGGTACCGCAAAACACGGACAGGCATGTGATCACGTGATCACCCGGTTTGACGTACGTCACCTCCGAACCGACCTGATCCACGATGCCGGCCGACTCATGCCCCAGAACAACCGGCAAGGGATGCGGATAGAGGCCCTCGATGAAATGAAGATCAGAGTGACACAGGCCGGCGAACGCGGTGTTCAAAAGGACTTCGTGTGAGCCCGGCTTCTTTGTCGAGATTTCCTCAATTGCCAGCGGCTGATTGGCTTCATAGAGAACGGCGGCCTTCATCGGGTGTACCCCTCGCTGTCGGTGGCTGGAATTGATCGAACCTTAGCGCGGATCTTCCGGTTTTGGCTATCGCCAAAGAACGCGAGGTCACACGAGGTCGGACACTACTCGCGCCGCGGCTTTGCACGCGTTGTCGCTGCTGCGTTGGCCGGATCCTCGGGCCAGATGTGTTTGGGATACCGTCCGCGCATCTCGGCCCGCACGTCGCGCCACGATCCGGCCCAGAAACCCGGAAGATCACGCGTCACCTGTATGGGTCGGCCCGCCGGCGACAAAAGGATCAGCGTCAGCGGCAATCGACCATCGGCAACCATCGGGTGGGTCTTCGTGCCATAGAATTCCTGCACGCGCAGAGCGACCGCCGGTGCGTGCTCACCCTCGTAGTCAATCGGATGGCGATGGCCGCTCGGCGCCACAAAATGCGTTGGCGTCGCGCTGTTAATCTGACGTTTCAGATTTTGCGGCAGAAGGCTGTCAACCATCGCCGTCAGGTCCGCGGCAGAGATATCAGTCAGCGCGGCCTTGCCGATTAGAAACGGCGCCAGCCACGTTCGCCAACTCGCTCGCAAACCATCATCGGAAACGTCCGGCCAGGATGGATCGGAGCCGTGCAGCCAGCCAATCCGTGCGCGTAACTGTTTCTGCGCCTTGCTCCAGGGCAACTGTGCAACGCCGACCTCCTCGGCAATTCCACGTGCCAGCTCAGTCGCCGTGCGCTCGTCGCGCGGGACGGCAAGCGCTTCACGTTGCAGGATGATTGCGCCCAGCCGGCGGACCGCGCTTGCACGAACGGCGCGCGACGGCAGGTCGAAATGAATCCTGGATGCCGCCTCTATCCGGTTCCCTGCCACGCTTTCGACTTCCTCGCGCGTCAGGCGTGCTGCCGACAGAATGCGCGCGGCACCGGCACTGCCTGTCAGATCGCAGATCACCAGGAACTCTGCCGTGCCGAGCGCATCATCGTCCAACAGCCGAGCACCGCGACCATTGACCATGAGATAACGTTCTGTTGCGCCACGCCGCCTGGCGATCCTGCCGGGGAACGCCAGCGCCAGCAACTGGCCAACAGACCAGCGCGACCTATCCGATGTGACGAACTCCCCGGCAAGTGACGTGGCCGCTCGCGCCCATTGACTTGCCAGGCTTCGCAGTTGCCCCGCCCTGCGCGATCGATCGGCGCGAAAAACATGCAAACCATCTTCGATGTCAGTCGACCGATTGCCAATACCGCGCTCCACGAGCAAAGCGGCAAGTTCGGCGGCCAATTCAGCTTGACCGCTCGTGGACGCGCGCAACAACATTCCGGCCAGATGCGGCGGCATCGGCAGCTTGCGCAATGCCTTGCCATGGCCAGTGATATGGCCGCGATTATCCAGCGCATCGAGATTGCGCAACATGTCACGGGCCGCCGCGAGCGAACCTTCAGATGGTGCGTCGACCCAGTCCAATTGGGCCGGATCAGCAATGCCCCATGCCGCACAATCAAGAACGAGGCCGGTCAGATCTCCCACCTGGATCTCCGGCGTTTCGAACGGTCTGAGGCCCTGCGTCTCGGCCTCACTCCACAGCCGGTAGCAAATACCGGTCTCCGTGCGGCCCGCCCGACCACGTCGCTGGTCCGCGCTTGCGCGGGAGACACGCACCGTCTCCAACCGAGCGAGCTGTGCCTCGGCGTCATAGCGGGGCACGCGCGCCAACCCTGCATCGATTACGATCCGCACACCTTCGATTGTCAGCGATGTCTCAGCGATGGCGGTTGCCAGAACGACTTTGCGCAGCCCATCTGGCGAAGGACGGATGGCGCGATCCTGATCCTTGGCGCTCATTGCACCGTACAGCGGCGCGACACGCACAGAGGCATCATCCAACCGGTCACACAATAAATCTGCTGTGCGTCGGATTTCACCCTGCCCCGGCAAGAACACCAGTACGGATCCTGCGTCTTTGCGCAATGCGCTCAGAACGGCATCGCAGACAGCTTGGACAACGCTGCCACCTGCCGGGCGACCGAGGTATCGCGTTTCGACGGGAAACGCACGACCATCGCTGGTGACAATCGGTACATCGCCCAAAACGGATGCGAGCCGACCACCGTCGATCGTCGCAGACATGATCACGAGCCGCAGATCTTCGCGCAGAGCCGCCTGCGCTTCAAGCGCCAGCGCCAGGCCGAAGTCACCGTCGAGAGAACGCTCGTGGAATTCATCGAACAAGACGGCGCCGACGCCCTCAAGGGAGGGGTCATCGATAATCATCCGCGTGAAGACACCTTCAGTGATCACTTCGATGCGCGATTCCGGCCCGACATTTGTCGACAGGCGTGCCCGTACACCAACCGTTTCGCCGATGTCCTCTTCGATCAGATGCGCCATGCGCGCTGCCGCTGCCCGCGCTGCGATCCGCCGCGGTTCCAGAACCAGCAGCCGTTTGCCCGCCATCCAGTCCAAGTTGATGAGCGCCAGAGGCACAATCGTGGTCTTGCCAGCACCCGGTGGCGCGACGAGAACGGCACGGTTGGCCCCGGCAAGAACCTCCGTCACGCGCGGCAACACGTCGTCGATCGGCAGCCCTGTTCGATCGTGCATCGGCAGTCGGGTCATACGCAGCGACGTGCCGTGTTCTTTGCATCACGTCAAGTCAGCGGCGATTTCACAGGCTTGATGTGATGGACGCGACGCGACACATCCAGCTCAACGATCTCACCTTGCTCTGTGTCATCGGACGATCCGCCGACCTCGTTTTGTTGCACCGTATCCGCCCAGCTGATGCCCTTGTAATTGAAACCCTCTTCGAGCGTGGGCTTGACGATCTGGAAGTATGGCGAGAGATCGAAATCGCAGGGCGCGAACAAGCTATGGTGACGAATATGCAGGATCTCCTGACGGCTATAGCGGCCGATGCCCAACTGCTGGCATCGCACCTTTTCAACGCGCGGCAGAATGGGATAACGCACCTTCTGAAACGCCAGTGCGATCAATGTTGAGCAGATCGCACGTGTCGGCGCACCCGAACCAAGCGAGATCATTTGTCGACGAAACCGCTGCGGAATCGGCATCGGCACCAGGTAGCGCAGCATGTCGAATATGTTGCGCAAATCATACTGCAGCCCGAGCCGGGTCGTCATGAATGCGATGACGCTGTGGCGGTCCTCCGGCGTCAGCGACACGGCCCGGCAGATCCTCGTGTGTGCCCGCGCATATTTGGACAGTGGCGCCGACACGCAGCCTTCGCCGAGATTAACCTCGACCAAAGTGTGTGGTTCCCCGTCTGGTTCCTGCTTGCCAATGACGTCCCCGACATAGAGGGCGGAATGCGACCACGTCGATTGAGTCAGATACTTGATCGCTTTCGAAACGCGTTCGCTGCCAGAGACCAACAAGACGTCACCGGGCCGCAATGCCCGTTCCAATGCCGCCGGATCCGCCGGCGCGTACGGCCACGTATCCGGTCGTTGCGTGTTCAGTCGCGAAGCGAGGCGCCGACCGAACCAGTCCAGGAAGTTGTCGAACATACCCATGGAACGAAGCCTGCCGGTTCAGGGCATCAAACACCACTCACAATAAATCCAATAGCAGCAATACAAGTCTTGATTGAAAAATACAGTAGGCGCACAATATTTTGATGCGACTAGAAGTAGAGTAGCGCCGTGTGACGACTAATTGAAGATGAATTTCTGCGGATTGCTGTGAACGATGCTAGAATTTCTTGGGTTTTCTGCCTATGACCGATACGAACACAGGTTGTTTCAACATATTGTAGAACCCTATGAACACGGGGGCACGATCAGACCGTCAACGGTTCGCTCAGCGACTGAGGGCGTTGCGCGTGCCACGCGGCTACAAGACGGCCCGCAGCCTCGCTGACGACCTCGGAATCCACGAAAATCGTTATACGCGGTATGAACGCGCCGAGGTCGAACCGGATATCGCAACCCTCATGGCGATCTGCCGACGTCTCAAGGTCACGCCCAACGATCTGCTCTGTGAAGCGGACGAAACAGATCACGCCGCGGATGCACGACGATCCGGTGTCGAGGGATTCTCGGAGGATGATCGCGGATCGTTTGACACCCGAGCGGACCAATCGGCGACAAATCTCGAAGCCTACAGCTACGAAGCCGAGGTCATGGCGTTGGCAATCATACTCGCCGAGATCAGTGTCCGGGGCGACGGCGAGCGCGAACCCGAACCAAGCAAGGTGTTGCGGACGACCGGCGATCTCTATCGTCAGATCATCGATGCTCCGTTCAGCATTTTGCCAGAAATCGGAAACATTTTCCCGATCCACAGTGCGGCCCTCGAACTCCAGAAGCGCATCGCGGCACATATCGCTCAGATCTTGAATCTCATGCGCGGCATAGAGGCGCCTGACGCAAAGTCGAGTTGAGATCGCACCGTCAGGCGACGGCCCGGCATCGAAGCCCGAACCACGCTCCCACCAGGTCAACCGCGAATTTCGCCACCTGTCGCCTTGTTGACCGCTGCCACGATCTTCGACGACACACCGTCAATTTCCGCATCGGTCAATGTCTTGTCGATGGGCTGTAGTGTGACCTCAATGGCCAACGATTTCTTGTCGGCACCCAGCTGTCCGCCTTCGAAGACGTCAAAAACGTTGACACCTGCAATCAAGACTTTGTCCGCACCGGAAGCGGCTCTCACCACATCGCCAGCGGGCACTGATTTCTCAAGCACAAATGCAAAGTCCCTGCGGACCGGCAAGAGATCGTTCGCAACCAAAGGTGCCCTGGCCCTTGATTTGCGTTTCTCAGGCGGCAGCGCCGACAGAAAGATCTCGAACGCCATTGCCGGACCGTCTACATCGAGTTCACGCAGTGTCGCCGGATGCATCTCACCGAAATGTGCCAAAACGAGCTTCGGTCCTAGCCGGATCACGCCCGATCGGCCGGGATGGAACCAACCTGGCGCATCGCGCGTGATCTGCGCCCGCGCAATATCGACTCCGAGCGCTGTCAAGACGGCTGCTGCATCTGCCTTCACGTCGAACGCATTCACATTGGCCGACGTCCCCCTCCAGTGTCGCCCAGCACCGATCAATTGCGCACTGTTGAGACGAACTCCCGACGCGACAAGCAGTTGGCCAGTGTCGCTATCGTCTTTGTATGCCTGCCCCAATTCGAACAGTCCCACATCCTGAAACCCGCGATTGAGATTGCGCTGTGCCGCCGAAAGCAATCCCGGCAAGATGCTCGGACGCATCGACGACAGTTCGACGGAGATTGGATTGTCCAATTCCAGGGCTTCCAATCCACCGCCGAAATGCTCGGCTTGATGGCGCGGCAGGAATGACCAGGTGATTGCCTCCACCAAACCGCGACCGGCAAGTATTCGCCGTGCACGCCGTGATCGCTTCTGGCTGTCCGTCAGAACGGCACGAGTCACGCCGTGTTGCCTCGGCATCGCCGCCGACGGGACTTTGTCCAAGCCGACAATGCGGATGACCTCTTCGACCAAATCGGCCGCACCGCGCATATCCGGACGCCAAGACGGGATGGCGACGGTGACTTCGCTCCCTTTGCCGTCGACAGTGCAACCGATTGCCTTCAAGATCCGCTTGGACTCGGTCGCTTTGACGTCCATGCCAGTCAGCTTCCGGACCTTTGCGAAGTCGAAACTGATCCGCCTGTCCTCGATCGGGGGACGCCCGGCCATCAGAGCGCGCGATGGCTTGCCGCCGCAGAGTTTCAGAACGAAGTCGGTCGCCATATCGAGACCAGGTTCAATGAACTTCGGATCGACGCCCCGCTCGAAACGGTAGCGCGCATCCGAGATGATGCCGTTCTTGCGACCGGTTTCCGCCGTCCGAACCGGATCGAAATACGCGCACTCGATCAGCACGTTCGTCGTGGTCTGCGTACAGCCGGACTCCTCGCCACCAATGATCCCGCCATAGCCAAGGACATCGCGATCGTCTGCAATCACGCACATTGTTCCATCGGCCGTATAGGACTTGCCATCAAGCGCCAGAAATGACTCGCTGGTCGTGGCCATACGCGCTCGGATGGCACCGGTCAGCTTATCCGCATCGTAGACATGCAACGGCCGGCCGCGATCGAGCGAAATATAGTTGGTCATGTCGACGAGCTTGCTGATCGGGCGAAGACCAACCGCCTTGAGACGTTGCTGCAGCCATGGCGGCGACGGGCCGTTC
>JBPCWB010000543.1:0-7846 GCA_051009955.1 Hyphomicrobiaceae bacterium
ATCAAGATCAGGCCAGTCTTCATATTGGTATAGATGGATCGCGGATGTGTCCCGGTCTCACCAATGGACCGATGGAGCTCGCTAGGCCGGCCAATTGTTTTCTGGGCGGTTTCTTGGGCAACAAACAACTGCGCAAGTCAAGTGAGGCTCTTAAGTTGCCGTTAGATAAGGCTTAATCTGGTCGGAGCGGGGAGATTTGAACTCCCGACCCCTTGCTCCCGAAGCAAGTGCGCTACCAGGCTGCGCTACGCTCCGACCCGTCGGGATCACGTGGACGAACCACGCGTCGGCGGCTGATGGCAGCCGGCGAACCGGCTTTATAATCCGGGCCCGGACGGGCCGCAAGAGAAACCATAGCGTGAGACGGGCCCGGCCTGCGCTGCGCGTGTCGTTGCGCTCGTGCGTTAGCTGCCGTCTGGCCGTCAACAGGTTCCTCCGCCATAATCCGGATACAGGTGGCGATCGCGATTTCGCTGTATGCCTTATTGCAATAACGCTGGCCGCAATGACGCCCTGTTGCGTTGTGCCGGCCAAGGGCTTCGATCGGATAGGACAATGATGCAGATACCAACGGTTCGGTTTGGGATTATTGGCGCAGGCATGATTGCTGATTTCCACGCGCGCGCCATTGCAGCAATGCCCGATGCAGAATTGGTCGCCGTCTACGCGCGCCGCCGCGACCAGGCGCTGGCTCTGGCTGAGCAGTACGGCTGCAGCGCGCATGATGATCTGGCGGCCATGTTGTCGGACGCATCGATCGATGTCGTGACGATCTGTACGCCGAGTGGGGCGCATCTCGAACCCGTGCGGGCGGCAGCGGCTGCCGGCAAGCATGTCATTTGTGAGAAGCCACTCGAAGTCACGGTCGAACGTGTGGACGCGATGATTGCGGCCTGTGCCGAGGCTGGCGTCATGCTGGCTGGTATCTTCCCGCGGCGGTTCAATCGCTCGACAGAGCTGCTCAAAGAGGCGGTGGATGACGGCCGCTTCGGCACCATTGTTATGGCCGATGCCTATATCAAATGGTGGCGAACCCAGGATTACTACGACAGTGGGGCATGGCGAGGGACCTGGGCGCTCGACGGCGGTGGCGCACTGATGAACCAATCCATCCACACCGTGGACTTGCTGCTCCATGTGATGGGTGACGTCAAGCAAGTGCGCGCGCAGACCCGGCTAGCCGCGCACGCGGGCATTGAGGTCGAAGATGTCGGCGTGGCGATGCTCGAGTTTGAGAATGGTGCCTTCGGTGTCATTCAAGGCTCCACCGCCTGTTGGTCGGCGGACGGTCACGCGGCGGAGGTTCAGATCTGCGGCAGTGCTGGGTCGGTGTTCATGTCGGACGACAAATTCCGAGTCTGGGAGTTTCGCGATGCGCGGTGTTCCGATGCCGACGTTTTGGCGACTCATGGCTTGCGGGCCGAAGTCGCCGGCGCCGGTGCCGCTGATCCGACGGCGATCGACTTCTCCTGGCATCAGCGCAATTTCGAAGATGCCGTGGCCGCTTTGCGGAGCGGTGGTCGCCCGCGCATTGATGGCACAGAGGGGCGGCGTGCCGTCGCTCTTGTGAGAGCGATCTATGAGTCGGCAGAGCGTGGCGGGGAGGCCGTGTCGCCTGCCTAAGTCGCATGTGCGCGGTCGCTGTTGCCAACACAATTGAGCGAAGATGTGTGCTGCCAACTCGGCATGCTGCAATGAGAACAGAGGATGTCGGCTCTAGCGATGCACCCGGGTGTCTTGCGCGCGAGAATTTGCCGTCGTGAGTCTTTTGATCGGCGTCGAAGAGGCGGGTGCCATGGCGTATGCAGATTTGGAACAACGGATGCGAGGCGGCGACCTGATCGTGCTGGATGGTGGCACGGGCACCGAGCTGGAGCGTCGCGGCGTGAAGATGGATCCGGATGCCTGGTGCGGCCCGGCGACCTTGTCGAATATCGCGACACTCGAAGAAATTCATGCTGACTATATGCGTGCCGGCGCCGATGTTGTGACGGCCAACACCTACGCCACGTCGCGCATGATGCTGAAGCAGGCTGGGATCGCGCATGAGTTCGAGCGGATCAATCGAACCGCGATCGCCGCGGCCGGACGTGCGCGGGAGCTGTCCGGGCGAGCGAATGTTGCCATTGCCGGCTCGTTGTCCCACATGATCCCGCGGCCCAATCGGGAACTGTTCGTTGACTTCGTTGTGCCACCCAGTGAAGCCGAACTCGCGGATGCCTATTCGGAACTTGCACATTTCATCCGGGATGCGGGTTGTGATCTCCTGATGGTCGAGATGATGTATCATCCCTATCGCATGGCACCGGCGTTCGCGGCCGGCGCTGGCTGCGGGTTGCCAATGTGGGCGGGTTTTGCGGCGCGTCGCAATGAGAACGGTGACGTCGTCAGCTTCGCCAAGGATGCCGACATTCCGTTCAAGGACGTGGTCTCGATTCTGAAGTCCTATGATGTTGCCGCTGCCGGCATCATGCACACGCCATCGGATGTCGTCGCTGATGCCGTGGCCATCCTGCGCGATGTTTACGACGGGCCGCTGCTGGCTTACCCGGATTCCGGCTATTTCAGGATGCCGCATTGGAACTTCGAGGATGTCATCACGCCGGATGACCTGGCCCAGTTTGCGCGAGACTGGATGACTCAGGGCGTGCGTATCATCGGCGGCTGCTGTGGTCTTGGGCCGGCGCATATCGCGGCGATTGCTGCCTTACGTTAGACCTTGTCGGCCTGCCGCCCGGAAACAGACAATCGCCATGCGAGCGCGCTTGGGTAGTGGCCGGCGGCGGAGATTGTGCCCGAAGACGTGCGATGACTACGCCGGCGTGGTAGGGAGCAGAGACTTCGACCAAACAGCGGTGGGCGCGCAGACTGATGCAGCGAGTTTTCGTTTACGGCACACTCAAACGCGGTTTTCCCAATCACGCGGGCGTGATGGAGCCATTTCCGTACATTGGCCGGGCCACGACGCTCGACTCGTTCCCGCTCGTCGTCGGGGGACCATGGTTTTCGCCGTATCTGATTGCCGAACCGGGTCAGGGCCATCGGATCGCCGGCGAAGTTTTCGACGTTGATGAACGGGGCCTCACGATACTTGATCGGTTTGAGGGCACACACCTGCCCAACGGCTATCGTCGCGCGAAAATTTCTATCGTGTGCGAGCCGGACGCCCGGCCGAGCGACGCCTGGACCTTGGTCAAGGACCGCTTGACGATCGACGGCATTCACTCCGCGCCCATGGCAGAGTACGCATTTGACCCGAGGTACGTTCACCCGTCCAGGCGCCCGCAGCGGTCCTGAGGTCTGTGCCGCTATGCATGTGTGCGGAGGCGAGCAGCGCGGGACATGGTTGGAGTGGCGGCGCAGAGGCCGCGAACATCGGCGTGCGGAGCTGGTTGATACAAGTCATGTCGGCCTTCAACAACTCCGGAAAGTCACTAATCCCGCGTAACGCACGCCATTGACCGACAACTGTCCATCGCGTTTCTCGTCACCTCTCAAGCGTCTGTTTGCGGCGATGCGAGATTGCGGCCCAAATAAAGTCCCGCTTCAGCAAGACTGCCCTTGCAGGCCGATGATTTGATCGATTGGTATGCTTCAGCGATGACTCGCCCGACGAATACACCGAGTGCACTGTCCGCTTCAGGGTTCGCATAATCAACGATAAGCCGCGCGTTGAACGTCCTCCAAAAAATGTAAACGATGATCCCATCCCTGGATAAGGACAGGTGGTCAGGCTCGACGAGCGCTTTGCGCAGCGAAGTCTCAAGGTCCGCAAGCCTGGTGTTTCGGAGACGGCCCGTGTCTTGGTCAACGGGAGACGGTGAGGGCTGCTCAAACGGAGACATCTTCGATTGCGCGTATGTAACGGTTACGGACGTGGTTGCATCGCGTTCAGAGAACGTAAGGCAAAGTTCGGGATGAAATGTCGGCAAAAGCAACAACCGCAGTTCCTGATCAGGTGCAGTACGGTTCCATTTGGTCTCAAAGCTCGGCAGCCCGAGCGCCCGGCAGATTTCGTCTGGTGTTTGGTCAATAAGCTGCATCGCGCAAACCTTCTTTGGCTCGGCTCCTGTGACTGATCCTATCACGACCGTTGTGCTGCGATGTGAGCGAGAGTTGGGCATTGGCAGTTGTTTTCTTGACGGAGCGCTAGGATCCGCAACGGAGTCCTGATCGTGCCCACTGACAGAGTCTCGCTAACAACTTCTAAGATGTTGCCGTGCTTCTCGAACATGGTTTCCGGTCGTCGTGCATGCATGCCAGAAGCGTGAACCGGGCGGCCATCGTTGATCCGCTTGTTACAACAGTGGCTGTTGAATACCGCCTATCGTGTCATAGCCAGGTAGCGCCGCGATGGCAGCACCTTCCGACGGCGGACTTGATCGATGCATGGCCAGCGGATTGGCTGGGGTGGCCAACAGTGTCGGTACCGCCAACTCTTAGCCGCACAAAGAAAAAGGGCGGTTCCGAAGAACCGCCCCCTGACTCAAACCAAATGGTCCCAACGCGTCAGCTATCCAAGAAGCTGCGCAGTTTGCGCGATCGGCTCGGATGTTTGAGTTTGCGCAAGGCTTTCGCTTCGATCTGGCGAATGCGCTCACGTGTAACCGAGAACTGCTGACCAACTTCTTCGAGCGTGTGGTCCGTGTTCATTCCGATGCCGAACCGCATCCGCAGCACGCGTTCCTCGCGCGGCGTCAGTGATGCCAGCACGCGGGTGGTCGTTTCGCGCAGGTTGGCCTGAATGGCGGCATCGATCGGTAAGACCGCATTCTTGTCCTCAATGAAATCACCGAGGTGTGAATCTTCTTCATCTCCAATCGGCGTCTCGAGCGAGATCGGCTCCTTAGCGATCTTGAGTACCTTGCGCACCTTCTCCAGAGGCATCGCGAGTTTTTCCGCCAATTCCTCCGGTGTCGGCTCACGCCCGATCTCATGGAGCATCTGGCGTGACGTGCGCACGATCTTGTTAATCGTCTCGATCATGTGGACCGGGATGCGAATGGTGCGCGCCTGGTCAGCGATCGAACGTGTGATTGCCTGACGGATCCACCACGTCGCGTAGGTCGAAAACTTGTACCCGCGCCGATACTCGAACTTGTCGACGGCTTTCATCAAACCGATGTTGCCTTCCTGAATGAGATCCAGGAACTGCAGGCCGCGATTGGTGTACTTCTTGGCAATTGAGATGACGAGTCGGAGATTGGCCTCGACCATCTCTTTCTTGGCCTGACGAGCTTCGCGCTCGCCTTTTTGGACGGCCCTGACAATGCGGCGGAACTCCGAAATCTCAAGACCGGTCTCACTCGCCAATTCGTGGATGTTGGAGCGCAATTCCTCAATCCGCCGACGCTCGTTGCCGACCATCTCCGCCCAGCGCTTCTTGTTGTGTTCCGCGATGCGGTCCAGCCAGGTTTGATCCAGCTCGTTGCCGTAGTATTCGGCGATGAAGTCCGTGCGCGGGATGGCATAGCTGTCCGCCAGCCGCATCAGCTGGCTTTCGAGCTGAACGAGGCGCTTGTTGATGGCATATAGTTGCTCGACAAGGCTTTCGATGCGGTTGTTATTGAGCGAGAGGCTTTTGACATCGCGAATGATTTCTTCGCGCAGTTTGTCATAGGCTTCCTGCTGCTTTCTCGTCCCCGTCTCACCACTGAGCTGCTGCTCAAGCTTTTTGTCCTGCTGCTTGCGCAGCTTGGCGTAATTGCCGGCAATGGCATCGAAGGTTTCGAGCACCTTCGGCTTCAACTCGGCTTCCATTGCGGCGAGCGAGAGTGCATTCTCGAACTCGTCGTCGTCCTCGTCATCGTCATCGTTGGTTGTTTCACCATCGGCATTTGCAGTGTCGCCTTCGGCGGTGGTCGCGGTTTGGCCGTTGGCGTTCGCCGGCGATGCCTCGCCATTGGCCTCTGCGCCAGGCGGCACGACCGGAGGTGGTGGCGCGGCTTTGGCTTCGGGACCTTCGTAGGTCGCCTCCAAGTCGATGATGTCGCGCAGGAGTACTCGACCTTCGTTGAGTTCGTCGCGCCAAATAATGATGGCCTGAAACGTCAGCGGGCTTTCGCAAAGGCCAGCGATCATCGCCTCGTGTCCGGCCTCGATACGCTTGGCAATGGCTATTTCGCCCTCGCGTGACAGCAGTTCCACCGTCCCCATTTCGCGCAGATACATGCGGACTGGATCGTCAGTGCGCTCCGATGGCTCGGATTTGGTCTCGGTCTTGGTTGGAAGATTCTGTGCGGTCAGCGCGCGGCTTTCGCCCTCGTCGCTCTCTTTGGACTCGTCGTCGATTTCTTCTTCTTCGTTCTCGACGACATTGATGCCCATATCCGACAGCATCGCCATAATGTCTTCGATTTGCTCAGATGACACTTCGTCAGACGGCAGAACGGCATTCAACTCGTCGTACGTGACAAACCCGCGAGTTTTCGCGGATTTGATCATTTTTTTGACGGCGCTATCCGAGAGGTCAAGAAGAGGGGCGTCGCGTTCAGGTGTTTCGGTTCGATTGCCGGTTTGAGCCTCGGCTTTCTGCATGGTGTGTCTCAATCGCTTTGAATGCTGCGGATATCGGTCGGGCGGGACCGATCATTGTGAGTGACCAGCCTTTGCGGGGGCGGCCAAGGAAACCGTTTACTGCCCGGATATGGGCTTAACGTCGCTACGCCGGCAACAGATCGATGATCGAATTCTTGATAATTGAGCTCGGTATCGTTGGTTCAGCACGGATCATCCCCTTGCGGTATCGGATGGCAGCCGCAGCGTGAGAGGCGCCGCGAATTTGCCATCAGTCCTCGTATTGCGTCTCATGGTCCCCCGGACTAGCGATGAGGCGCTGCAATTCTACGATGCGAGCCATCGCATCATCACTGTCGTCGTTACGATATTCCCGTCCTGCGACAGAGAGCTGGTCTTGGAGCGTTTGCCGCTTGTGCAGCGCGAGGATATGGCGCCAGCCTGTCTCAACCTCGGCACGCTCGGCCTCGCGCCCTACGAAACGATCGCTGTTGTGGGTCGCCAAAAATTCAACAAGACCAAGATCCTGACGCAACTTCAACCCCTCCAATTGGGTGTGGATGGTCGCGCTGTCAAGGCTTATCTCGTTGGCCAGAAGCGTCAATAAGCCATCGCGGAGCCGCGTCAGCACTGGTGATGACAGTTGCAACTCAGAAATATCCTCAGCAAACTCATCAATCAGCCATGGATGGTTGAGCAACGTTCGTATCAATAAGGCTTCCCGATAGGGCAAGGCCTGGCCGGCACCGCCAACCAGCGCGCTCTGTTTCAGGCTACTTGTGCGCTCTGCTTGAAAGCGACCGTGGCCGGTGACACCGGATGCCGAACCGCGAGCGAACGTGTTGCCGCGACGGTTCTCGAAGCGACGGCTCGATTTCGCGGAAAATCCCCGTTCTGGGCCCCAGGCCTGGGTCAGGCGCTCCTTGAGGATCTGGCCATAGTGTGCTCGGACAGCAGAATCACCAATTTGCGTCACGATCGAGCGCAGTTTGGCTTCGAGCCTGGCGCGCCGTTCTGGCGTCGTCCAGGAACCGCTATTCCATTCACGGTCCCAGAGGACATCGGCAAGCGGACGTGCAGAGTTGAGGGCAGCGCGCATCGCCGAGGGGCCTTGCTGGCGGATCAGATCATCGGGATCCAGGCCGCCGCTGAGAAAGGTAAACCGCAGGCTATAGCCCGGAACCAGAAGCGGGATGGCTGTATCGATGGCGCGATGGGCGGCCTTTTGGCCGGCTGCATCCCCGTCGAAGCACAATATGGGCTCCGGGGTTATGCGCCACATGAGCCGCATTTGTTCCGCCGTCAGGGCGGTGCCCAAGGGAGCGACCGC
>JBPCWB010000544.1:0-6045 GCA_051009955.1 Hyphomicrobiaceae bacterium
GCCGAGAGCGGGTCGCGGGGTGAGAGGCGATGGTCGACGACCATGCGTGACAGGATGAGCCGCCGAGCGTCGCCGCCGCGGCCGCCCAACTCGGCGCCTTCACAAGCGAGCAAGACAGCGCTTGTCGCATTGTAAAGAGCATCGGAAGCCTGGCGGCAAAGCGGCTCATTGCCAGTTGCGGCCACCTCTTCGGCAAACCCGAACGCACGTTCGACCGTGCTTGCCAATTGGCCCTGGTACTGGCCCGGAAGTTCAGACGTGCCGTCAAGCTTGTCGAGCAGTTCGGCTGACAAATCCTTGTGAGCCCCCACTTTGGCAACAGCCCGTGTGACAATATCGAGGGCGTTGATATTCGACGTGCCTTCCCACAGGACACCGAGATGGGCGTCGCGCACGAGGCGAGCGTTGACCCAATCCTCGATGTAACCGTTGCCACCGCGGACTTCCATGGCGCCCGTGGCCACTTCGATATTGTCGCGGGCGGTTCGAAACTTGATCAACGGCGTCAGAATGCGGACCAGCTTTTCAGCACCATCGTCCCCCTGTTCCGCATGATGCAGCTGCATGGCCGTAAACATTACGAAGGATAACGCTTGTTCAGTCGGCACCATGAGTTTCACGAGTTGCCGGCGGAGCAGCGGTTTGTTTTTGATATAGCCCCCAAACGCGATGCGGTCACCGGCAACCATCATAGCCTCGTTGAGGCAGCGGCGCATCATGCCGGCGGCGCGAACGCCGTGTGATAGGCGGGACATGTTCACCTGATCCATCATCTGTTTCAGGCCCTTATTGCGGCCGGGTCCGACTTCGCCGAGCGGATAGGCAACGGCGCCATTGAAGATAATCTCACCGGACGCCATCGACTTTGTCCCAAGTTTGGGCTTCAGCCGCACGATGCGATAGGCGTTGCGCGATCCGTCGTCGAGGTGGCGCGGTAGGGCGAACAGGCCGAGCCCAGCGGTGCCGGCAGCAGCGCCGTCGGGACGCGCCAACAGCAACGCAATATCGCCATCAGCGCAGGAGCAGAACCATTTCTCACCGTAAAGCCGCCACTGGCCGTCCTCCAAACGCGCTTCCAGTTCGATATTGCCGACGTCGGAACCGCCGGTCTTTTCCGTCATGAACTGCGCACTCTTGAGGATCGCGTTCATGTCCTGGCTCCACATGCCAGGGAGAAATCGTGCCTTGGTTGCCTCGTCGCCGTAGCGCTCGATCAACAGCGAGGATGTATCAGTGACCGAGATCGGGCACATCAAGCCAAATTCGGATTGCGTGAAAATGTACTGAAACGTGTATTTGACGATCGGAGGCACCTTCTCGGGCCAGCCCAGGACTCCCGGTCTGCGGGACATGCAATGGATGCCGAATTCGCCGAAGCCAATTTGCTCCATTTCGCGATAGGACGGATGAAACTCGATCCAGTCCTCATCCCGACCGCGCGGACTGCGGACATGCAGTACGGGTGGGTGCTGGTCGGAGAGGCGGGCCAACTCATCGAGACGGCTGCCGGCGATCTCACCAAGCCGACTGTAGTGCGGCGCCATGTGCTCGCGCACGGTGGGTTCCATGTACAGTTCAAGCAGCGACCTCAGGCTGTGGTCCAAATCGTAGAAGTTCGCGCCGGCGCAGTCGCCCGCGATCCAGTCATCGAGTAACTTGGGAGCTTCGAAAACTCTTTCTGTTGCAACACTCATGTTGTCCTCCCTATCCCAGGCGGGGTCTCGAGACCTGACCTATGAGCCGTCCGTGCTTGCACGTCAGTTCCGAGCAACAACGTCTCAAAGTCCCCGGCAATTGGCCAGTCCAAACGTACATGAGGACGCAATGATCACTGGTGAGTTCAACGAACTTTCGAGATATGCTGACCAAGTCCAGTGGGTCCGGCCCAAATCGCGGCCAATTCAGCGTCATTTCCCACGCGTCAGGTGCTTCCATCCCGGGTGAGCGTTGGCTATATGTTAAAGAGAAAAACATGCTGTCCGACGAGGTCAACGGTCAGTTCAGGGTTGCGGCGTGAACAGAGGGTTGAGTGCCGCGATTTTGGCCTTGTTTGGCGCGGGTGGTAATTGCCCTTGAGAGCGTAAGGAGAAACACCTGGGATGCGCAGGACGCGATACCGCTGGATGTGGGGTCTTCCCGTGGTGGCCGTGATCTGGCTGCTGTCCGTAATTGTCGTGCAGCAGGACATTCGGCTGGACCTCAAGGTGCGCGCAGAACAGTCGTTGCGACAGGCTGGTCTTGGCTGGGCCGCTGTTGCAGTTGATGGTCGCGATGCACGACTGATCGGGGAAGCCTATTCCGAACAGGAACGCGGCCTGGCGCGCCGAATCTTGGCCAAGACCTGGGGCGTTGCAAATGTCACGGATGGAAGCCGGCTGGCGGAAGCCGTGCCGAACTATGTATGGACGGCCGAAGTCAACGGCGCTGCCATCAAACTAACGGGGTATTTCCCAAGCCAAACCATGCGTCGCCGCATCGTCCAGGCCGCGCGCGATGTCTTTCCGAAATTTCAAGTCGCCGATCGCATGCGACCCGCCCGCGGCGCGCCGGCCGACGACGTGTGGATGGGTGGAATTAACTTTGGCCTGGCGCAGCTGTCACGCCTGGAACGCGGCGGGGCGGTCAATCTGCACGGTACCAAACTGGCCGTCGCCGGTGTTGCCAATAGCGTGACGGCCTATCGCTCGATTAAGGGCGCTCTCTACCGAGACGTGCCGAGCGGCATCGTACTGATCAAGGACACGGTCCAGCCGCCAACGGTATTTCCATTCGAATGGCGCGCGTCCTTCAAGAACAATCAACTCGTCCTTGAGGGATACGTACCCAGTGAACAAGAGCGCGATTCATTGGCTGCTGTCGCCAAGGAGGTGTTCAAGAATTCGCCGATCGTCGACAAGATGGCCGTCGCGGCCGGCGCTCCTGTCGGCTGGCTGAGCGTCGCAACCATGACGCTTCGGCACGCTGCCAGGCTGCAAGAGGCGACGGCCGTTCTAAGTAACACCAAACTAACAATCAGTGGTCAGGCCCAGAAGCAAAAAACGGCCGAGGATGTCCGCACGGGCCTGCAGGCGTCGTTGACCAAAAAATATTCGCTGACGCACAAGATCCTGTACCAAGAACCAACGATCCCGACCATTCAGCCGTTTGTCACAACAATCACTAGTGACGGACGCCGTCTGAGATTCTCCGGTTACACGCCCGGAGAGGCACAATCAAAAAAGGCCGTCGCGTTTGCCAGCGGTCAGCGGCCGAAGATGGAGATCATCGACGCTATGACGCGCGCCGATGGAGCGCCTAAGGGCTGGCAGAGTTGCGTTGTTGCCGGCCTGACAGGATTGCTCAAGCTCGAGAACGGGCGTGTCGAGGTGTCCAATCGCAAGCTGCTGCTTGAAGGATTGACGAGAGACGAGGCCATTGGCGAGGCTCTGCCGAAGGAAGTGCGCGCCGCTGCCAATCGCGATTGCGACGAAACGCTGGACGTCAAAATCGAAGTGCCGCCGGAACCTGAATTGACGTGGGAAGCAAACTTTGACGGCCAGCGCCTTCGCATCGCGGGGGAGATTCCGAACTCCGCCATTCAGGCTGAACTGGACAAAGCAGCCAAGAGCCTCTTTCCAAAGGCGGAACATGCAGTCGATCTGCGCGTCGTACCGGCACCGACCAAGAAATGGCCCAAGGTTGCAATGCTGGCCTTCAACCAGCTTGCCAAGTTACGTATCGGAACCGCCAAGATTACGGGGCAGCTGGTGACGCTTTCGGGCGAGGCACCGGATACGGTGGTCGCAACTGCCATCAAGAAGAAATTCGAAGCCAGCATCCCCAAGGACTACCGCGCGAACCTTAACATCGAGGTGAAGTCAGCGGCCATGTTGTGGGCCGAGCAGGCTGCCAAGCGCAAGCAGGAGGAAGCTGCGGCCGCCGCCGCCAAACAGGCCGCTGAAAAAGAACGTTTGGCAAGGGAAGCCGCGGCCGAGGCCGAAAAGGTCCGTCAACAACGGCTTGCCGAAGAGGCGCGGCAAAAGGCGGAAGAGGCGCGGCGCAAGGCAGAAGCCGAACGACTGGCGCGCGAACGCGACGAGCAGCGCAAGGCTGACGAGGCGGCACGAATCGAGCAACAGCGTCAAGTGCAGCGCCTTGCGCGTGAACGGTGCCAAGAAGCGATCAACGAGGCAGTTTCTCAGGGCATGATTACGTTTGCTCGCGGCAGCGCAGCGCTCGATGAACGGAGCTATCCAACGCTCGATCGGCTTGCCGGACTATCTGGATTGTGCCGTCAGCAGCATATTGAGATCGGCGGCCATACCGACTCATTTGGCTCTGAGGAGCGCAACCGTAATTTATCTCACAAGCGCGCCGAGTCGGTAATGAGCTATCTCGTCGGAAAAGGCATGTCGTCGAAACAGCTGAGCGTGAGCGGCTACGGCGAATCACAACCCATCGTGCCAAACAACTCTTCACAGAACCGCGCGCGCAACCGGCGCATCGAGTTTAAGGTCAGAGTCAACTGACTATCACATAGGGGCTCGTCGTACTTGGCCGAGTGCGACAACGAGAGGGGACAGCAATGGATTATCTCGTCATCCATCTTGGTTGGTATCTCGCTGCCGCATTTGTGGTCGGCTTAGCCGTTGGTTGGTTCGCTTGCGGCCAGCGCAATGAAGGATAAATGCAGTGATATTGCAGATCAAATTGAATTTGCGCGCGTAGGTGATTGAGTATGTGGGTGTTGGCACTGCAAGCTTTGGTGTTGCTTCTGGCGTGTTATTTCCTCGGCGTGTGGATTGGCTGTATCGCCAGACGTATGATGGCGCCGACGAAGAAATCCGCAGGCGCCGGCGACCCTGCATCCGCGACGGCAATGGAACCCGATCAAAGAGTTGCCGCGCCGGCTGTTACAACAGCGACGGCGGCAGGCGCGGCGGCGGCAGCGGCCGCCGCATCGGTCGCGATCGAACAGGTTGCCGTGGCACAGCAATCGTCTGCGGCTGCGGCACCGTCCGGTCCTGTATCATCCAGCGAAACCTCGGTCTCTGAAGGAAACGAGGAGCCTGCGTCGCAGCCGATTTCCGTCCCGGCGCCGGATCCTGAGCCACTATCAGCCGCGCCTGCGTTGGCAGAAACTCAGGTCGCAGAACCTGAGGCTCCTGCCCCGGCCGCCCCAGGCGTACATGCTCCCCCTCCCTCGCCGGACGCCCCCGCATCGGTTGAGGTAACCGAGCCGCGCCCAATTGAGAGACCGCCGGCGTTTCCCGCTGACCGACTTCCGGCGGCAGGCTCGGATGGTGGCGAGGGGGCAGCAACCGTTGTGGCGACGATTGTCCCAAGCGGACCAGATGACGACTCCGAGGCGGCCTCGCCCACTGTCGACGCGGCACCAGACCAGGACCTGACGATGATCCGCGGCGTGGATGTCGCGACGGCGGCGATACTCGCCCACGAAGGTGCGCACCGTTTTGAACAGATAGCGGCTTGGAACGAGGGAGATGTCGTTCGGATCAACCGCGCGCTTGGCGGCATGCGCAGGGTGCAGGCCGAGAATTGGATCGAGCAAGCAAAGATCCTAGCCGATGGCAACGAAACAGCGTTTGTCCGAGTCGCACGGACGCAGTCGGTTACAGGACGTGACGGACCCAAGCTGGCTCAACCGGGCACAGATCAGGGAGCGGCTTTGAAACTGGACGAAATTGCGGCGGGACAGGCTATCGAGGATGTCGCTGGCGATTCTGGCACCAGTCGCGTTGAACCGTCCAACGAGACGGTCGCCGGAACCAGGCAAGTGTCGTCCGGGCCGCCGCCGAGCAGTGAACTCGAACAGGTCGACGGGATCAATGCTGAGATCGCCATGCTGCTGAATGACCAGGGCATAACGCGCCTCACCCAACTGGCAAGCCTGGATGACAAGCAGGTCAAGCGGCTCAACCACCTGCTGGGCATCAATCGGCGTGTGCAACGCGAACGCTGGATTGAGCAAGCCAAAGACCTGATCGGCGACACGTTAGTGCCGGCCGACCCGGCAGCCCCCGCCGGACGCGGCAACAGCAATAT
>JBPCWB010000545.1:0-4355 GCA_051009955.1 Hyphomicrobiaceae bacterium
GGTCGCTCGGCTCTTGATTGGTGGAGGATTGTGCATGTCGTTGAATGGCAAGGGCGCCATTACAGGGATTGGCGAAACCAGATATGAGCGCAAATCGCCGAAAACGGCGTTCGAGCTACAAATCGAGTCCTCACTGTTGGCGATTGAGGATGCCGGACTAACGCCAAAAGATATCGATGGCATCATTCCGATCGGGCTCACCGGCGCTCCTGCCGAACAGTTTGTCGAGAATTTCGGCATCCCTGATTTGCGCTTCTCAGCCGTGACACCGCTAGGCGGTGCAAGCGGTATCGCATCGATCCAGGCTGCGCTTGCCGCCGTGGCGGCCGGGATATGCAATCACGTCCTCATCCCGAGTGGGCGCAACGTGTCATCAGGTGCCAAGGCGGGGCAACGTATCCACCAGATGCCGCAGTTTCACTTGATCACCGAGTATGAATATCCGTTGGGCGCGATCTCGCCGGCCCAACTCTATGCGCCGATGGCCAGACGCCATATGGAACTCTATGGAACGACCAGCCTGCAGATGGCGGAAGTTGCAACAACTGTGCGATCACATGCGCTGTTGAACGACAATGCCATCATGAAGAAGCCTATGACGATTGAAGATCATCAAGCCTCGCGCATGATCTCGGACCCGTTCCGCCTGTTCGATTGCAGCCTTGAGAGCGATGGCGGTTGTGCTTTTGTGGTGAGTTCCGCCGAGCGCGCCAAGGATCTGCGTCAGCCGGTGGTGCGTGTCCTCGGAATTGCCGAAGGACATCCTGACAGCCCAAGTGCCATCACGCATCGCGAGGATATGACAACGCTTGGCATTGCCAAAGCAGCGCCTAAAGTCTTCGGGATGTCCGGTGTCGGACATGATGATATCGATGTCGCGGAAGTCTATGATTGCTTCACCTGGGTTGTAATTTGCCAGCTGGAAGACATGGGGTTCTGCAAAAAGGGCGAAGGCGGTTCCTACGTTGAATGCGGGCGATTGAAACTCGGTGGTGCGATGCCGGTGAATACGCACGGCGGATTGTTATCTCAGGCACACATGCTGGGCATGAACCATGTCGCCGAACTTGTAAGGCAATTGCGTGGACAAGCTGATGCCCAAGTCGAAGGCGCCGAAGTCGGACTGGCAACAGGCTACGGCGATTTGGGCGATGGCGCGATGGCAATCATGGCCAGAGGAGCGTGACGGATATGACGGTGCAAAAACCCTCACCGCTTGCCGTTGGCGAGTCGCAGCCCTACTGGGAAGGTGCTAATCAGGGCCGGCTTGTCCTGCAGCAGTGCAGTGGCTGCGGTCAGCTGCGCCACTACGCCCAAGTCACATGCCCGGCGTGCTATTCGACCGAGTCGCAACCTGTCCCTGCTGCCGGCACAGGAACGATCCATAGCTGGACAATCTCGCATCATGCCTTCCATCCCGGATTTGCCGATGATCTGCCCTATGCCCTGGTCACTGTGGATCTCGCCGAGGGCGTGCGCGCAATGGGGCGTCTCGATGAATTATCGATCGACGATCTCAAGGTCGGTCTGGCCGTGAGGGCGACCTTCCCGAAAGGGGACGATGGCTTTGGCCGACTGACGTTCGTTCCCGCCTGACATCAAGAGTCCAACAATGATACCGCGCACGATTTTTTCCGAGGAGCACGAGATTTTTCGAAACTCGGTGCGAAGGTTCATCGCCGATGAGGTTATGCCGTTCCATGCGGATTGGGAGAAGGCCGGCATCGTGCCGCGTGAGCTGTGGCTGAAAGCCGGCAAGCTCGGCTTTCTTTGCTCGGCTGTCCCTGACACGTATGGTGGCGGCGGTGGCGATTTTCGTCACTCCACGATCATGGTCGAGGAGATGGCGCTGGCAGGCGCCACCGGTCCGACATTCTATCTCCATTCAGAAATCGTTGCGCCTTACCTGGTCGCCTACGGAACCGAGGAGCAAAAACAGCAGCGGTTGCCCAGGATGGCGACCGGCGAAGTCATCGTGGCACTTGGCATGACGGAACCGTCTGGCGGCAGCGATGTCCAAAACATCCAGACAACCGCGATCCGCGATGGCGATGACTATGTCATCAACGGCCAAAAGGTGTTCATCACGGGGGGCCATGCCGCGGACCTGATTGTCCTGGCCTGCAAGACAGATCCGTCGGAAAGAGCCAAGGGCGTAAGTCTCATTCTTGTCGAGACGGATCGGCCCGGATTTGAGCGCGGGCGCATGCTCGACAAAATCGGCATGAAGGCACAGGATACTGCGGAGCTTTTCTTTACCGATCTACGCGTTCCGGTATCGAACCTGCTCGGCGAGGAAGGGCGCGGCTTCTATCAATTGATGACCGAGCTGGCACAGGAACGCCTGGTGCAGGCGATCCGCGCGGTCGCCTCCGGCGAGGCGGCGCTTGACTGGACCCTGGACTATGCCCGTGAGCGCAAGATGTTTGGTCAGACACTGGCTGATTTCCAAAATACCCAGTTTGTACTTGCGGGACTTCGTTCTGAACTGCTGGCGCAACGCGTGTTCATTGATCGCTGTATCGAGCTTCATCTTGAAGGTCAACTGGACGCGGTGGATGCCGCAATGGCGAAACTTGTCTCAACCGAACTGCACTTCAAAGTGACGGACCAGTGCCTGCAGTTCTTTGGTGGTTGGGGCTATATGACCGAGTTTCCCATTGCACGAGCCTTTGTCGACTCGCGACTCGGGCGCATCGGAGGTGGCAGCATCGAGACCATGAAACATCTCATCGCCAAAGATATGATGCGCAATGCCAACCGCAATTCGACGATAACCTGATCCAGCAACCGCGGTCAGTCGGATGACCTTTGTGCGGCCTTGTCGGCAAACAGCTTTTCGATTTCGGCAGGCTCGTAGCCTGCTTCTGCCAGAACTTCAGCACTGTGCTCGCCGAGCTTCGGCTGTAGGCGCCGCACGCTTGATGGCGTTTTCGAGAACCGAACGGGCGGTCGCGTCATGCGAATGCGTCCTTCGGTCGGATGCTCCTTCTCCTGCCAGAAATCGCCCGCCAGCAGCTGCTCGTTCTCAAGCAGCGCCTCCTTGGTATTGACGACCATGACCGGAATGTTGGCAGCATCCAGATCCTCCTGCCATTCTGCAGTGCTTCGGGTCGCGATAATCTCCGCGAGGATGCCGTAGACGGCTTCTGAATTGTTGACCCGCCCAGCAATCGTTGCGAACCGTTCGTCGTCGATCAGTTCTTCACGGCCTGCCAAAACAAACAGATCCCTCCAATTCGCATCGGTATAAGGTAGTACCGTAAGATAACCGTCCTTGGTTGCGTAGGGTCGGCGTTCGGCATTCAGGATACGGGCATAGCCCATGTCGCCGATCTGCGGCTCGAAACAGGCGCCGTACAGATGCTCCACCATTACGAAATCGACCAATGTTTCGAACATTGGAACTTCAATCGCCTGGCCGCTGCCTCCGCGTTCCCGGCAGACCAGCGCGGCAAGTATCGCCGAAAGGACGTTATAGGCGCTCGTCTTGTCGGCGATAATGGTTGGCACGAACCGCGGTTGATCGGATGTCACGGTCTGCAAATCGGCAATACCGCTGGCCGCCTGGATGACGTCGTCGTAAGCCGGCTTGTCTGCCAGCGGTCCGTCGCTGGCAAAGCCGAACGTGGCGCAGAAGATTAGATCGGGATTTTTCTTGGAAAATCGCTCGTAGGTAAGGCCAAGCTTGTGCGCCACTTTCGGGCGCATGTTATGTACGAACACGTCGGCCGTCGCGACAATCTTGTCGAGTGCTGCTTGTCCGCCATCCTGGGTCAGGTCGAGAACCACGCTGCGCTTATTCCGGTTTACGGCCAGAAACAGCGACGCCATCCCCTCATTGCGCCGGGGCCCTAGCTGACGCGTTGTGTCGCCGGTCGGCGTTTCGACCTTAATGACGTCCGCGCCCATGTCACCCAGCATCTGACTGGCCCACGGGCCAAGAATGACCGTCGTCAGCTCTACAACTCGAATGCCATCCAGCGCGCCCGTCATTGTCAATTCTCTCCGTCACAATGCATTGCACCAGACGCCGCAAATCAATGTCGGCAAAGGGTGCATGGTCTTGCCCGCGACCACGAACAAAAACTCTGCGAGTATTTCGTATAACTCGCTGGCCCGTGCTCGATGGCAGCCGAGTCGCATTCAGTTGTGATGATAGATAGTGATGTTAGCTCCGTGCAATCCGACAGACAATACTGACCGAGTAGCGACCATTGGTGGCGGTATTTTGTGAAACGGCACGAGAGGCTTGTCGATGCGCACGTCCGTCTGCGAGTGGCTTGGATGTTCTGTTCCGATAATTGCATTCTCGCATTGTCGCGATGTCATCGTAGACGTGACCAAGGCTGGGG
>JBPCWB010000546.1:0-3027 GCA_051009955.1 Hyphomicrobiaceae bacterium
CAATCGAGGCAATGGCACATGGATAGCCGCACCGGCTCACCTGTGCAGGTGACGGTGAGCTGGCCGCAGGCGCAGGTAACGGTGCGTGTGGTCATGGCAGGAGTTCCCTGGAGTGTACCCGACATCCGCTGATGAGCGGGCTATTGATGTCGAAGGTCACGCAAAAGGACAATCTTGGCAATGCCCTCCCTTGCCACTGTTGGCCTTCTTCGACGTTTCGTCGCAGCGCAACGCGACGGGAGTTATTTAGGGGTGTTGCCGACTCGATGATTACGATCGGCAATCGTCGCAGTTGACCCGGCTCGGACGTAGCCTAACCGTCGATGACAAGTAATTTCGCTGTGATCGCGCACCCAACGTCCGAAGCCACATTCCGTGCGACGGATTCTGCACCACTGGCCCGTTACCCGGCGTGAGGAGCCTTCGAACCTCCTCGGTCGTCAATCTGCTTGCGCTGACCAACGCGACTCGATGGCTACAAACAGGAATTTCCACAATGCCGAGAATGCATGCGATAACACTTTTGTCTTCTGGCGCGCTGATTGGCACGATTGTCGGATATGCGATCGCCCGTTGTGGGCCGCAACTATCCTCCGTTTCTAATGAACAGGACACCGGCACTGCGAGAGCTTCAAGTACGCCAGATGCAGTTTCCACGTGGATTGACAGGATACGGTCGCGTTTCATTCGCTGCGCGAAGGCTCCTACGTCGCCAGTTGGTCTAAGCGGTAATCAGGCCTTTGACGCTTATCGTGAGGCGACCCTGCAACGTCTCGAGGACGAGGAACACGCTTTCGTAGTGTTTCTGGAGCGACTTCGGAAAGCCGAGGACAAAGAGACGTTTGACTCGTTCCTGGCGGACAAGCCTTCAAAGCATCAGGAGCACAATGAAGCCGACCGGGATTGACAAAGGTCACGGCTCGAAGACCGACGCTGACTAGATTGGACGCGTTGAGGTTGTCCGCGATGCTGCAACGTCTCGGAAAGGCGCTGTGCACGCCAGTGGTGGCGGCCAAAACGCTTGTCGACCGGCAATCCTAACCAAATCACCAGTATTCTTGAGTGCTCGAAGGAACGAAATCATGAAGCGTTCAATGGTCATGCTGACCGGCGCCGGCTTGGTAATCGCGGCCCTGGCTGCAACGGGCGGATACCTATATTCAGTTGGAGGTGGCGCCGGACGGCCCGTGATCACGGAGACACCGGAGGCGGCTCAAAAGAGGGCGGAACGCTGCGCCGTCATCAAGGCTTCAGTGGCCGATGCTGGCTTTGCCGACAAAGTCAGTGTCGGCTGCGATAAGTGGCAGGCTCATCTGAGTTCGAACAGTTATCCCGACCATGTCTTGATGAACGGAATTGTTGGCTCGAATGAACAGGTGCCGGTGCCCGCGATCAATCATTCAGCGCCTGTTGCCTTGGAGCCAAGACTGACCAAGACAGCCAAGACACGCGATTCCTCATTGGGTGTGGCTGTGAACGGTGTCCCAATATTCGATTATACCGGCGGCGGCGAGATGAGCGCGAAGGACCTTCATCATCATCAAACGCAGCACGACACGATTCTAACCCGCCAGCTGGACAAATGTGGCGGCCATGCCGGTCGAGGCGATGACTATCACTATCACGCAACGCCAACCTGCATGATCGACGCGATGAAAAACAAAGGTGACGCGGCGATCATTGGCTGGGCCTTCGACGGTTTTCCGATCTATGGCAAGAACAATCCCGATGGAACGGCGATTGCGCCAAAGGCCTTGGACGTGTGCAACGGGCAAGCGGACAAAGTCTTCGGTTATCGCTATCACACATCGGACACAGCTCCCTACATCATTCAGTGCCTTATGGGTGAGGTTCCCAGCATGCGGGATTTGCCGCGTATTGCGCCTCTCAGACCGGCTGACGGTAGCGTTTCCAAGACGACTGGACGGCCGCCTCGCGGCGGGGTTGAGGGCTTGACCTTTAGCCAGGATGCGACGGGCGCCCGGCGCATGGAATATTCATATGAAGGCAAGGCCTACTACATCCGCTACAAGCCATCAGACAAGCCGGGTTGCTATCGCTTCGAGACCCGGACTGTGACGGACAACGGTGTTGTCAAGAAAGGAGAGTATTGTCGATGAAGCGGGCATGGCAGTTTGCGGTACTGGCAGTGGCCGCCACGGGACTAGTGGCAGGATGCAATGATCGGCCGGGCAACGACGGACGCGTTCTAAACGAGCGTGTTGTCGAAGGCAGTGGCGGCACCAAGGTTGTTGCTGAGGTCTGGGTCGACAACTGGTTCAGCTTGGCGGTCAATGGCAGGCCCCTGATCGAGGACAGCGTCGCTTACAAGACCGAGCGCTCTTTCAATGCGGAGCGTGTCACGTTCAATGCAGAATTCCCAATGACCATAGCCTTCGAATTCAGAGACTTCGTAGAGAATGACACCGGCCTCGAATATATCGGATCGAACCGCCAGCAAATTGGCGATGGCGGCGCAATCGCCCAGTTCATCAATGCGCAAACGGGGGCAATCATCAAGGTCACGGATACCAGTTGGAAATGCCGTGTCATCCATCACGCACCCGTCGATGCGGCCTGCGCCAAAGAGCGTGACCCCAAGGTCGGCGAAGGCAGCTGCGGAGCCGAGATCATCGACGCCCCCGCCGGCTGGAAGGGCCACGGCTTCGACGACAGTCAATGGACTTCTGCAACGGAGCATTCAAGTTCGGACGTGCGGCCCAAAGATGGTTATGACGAGATCAATTGGGACTCCGGCGCTAAGCTCATCTGGAGTAAAGACCTCAAGCTGGACAACACGGTTCTCTGCCGAACGGTGATCCCGGGTCGATAGGCATCAAGCGGATGAAGCCCTTTGGGTGTTTCCGGAAATGGCCCTTACCGACGTTTCGCCGCAGCGCAATGCGACGACAGCTATCTGGGAGAACTGCAGACTCGATGATTACGATGGGCAATCGTCGCAGTTGACCCATTGCGGTCATTTTTCGTGACTTCTCTATAGAAGCAAGGCTGCATCAATGCGCGGTG
>JBPCWB010000547.1:0-3010 GCA_051009955.1 Hyphomicrobiaceae bacterium
GAAATGGCCCGGGCGCGCCTCAAGGAATTCTGGAAGACGATCAGTAAGGAGGCTGCCGCAAGCCCGATTCAAAGGACGGCCGTCGACGTGCTCCTGCAAAATTGGAGTCTCGATTCCAACCCCGCGCTGGCGGCATTTGAAATGATGTCGCGTGTCGTCTCGCCGTACCAGTTCAACCCGCTCAACATCAATCCACTGGAGGATTTGCTGCAACGCGAAATCGATTTTGACCGCGTGCAGGCGTGCGATTGCATCAAACTCTACATTTCCGCGACAAACGTGCACACCGGTCGCGTCAAAGTCTTTACCGGGACGGAAGTCAACGCCAAGGCGGTGATGGCCTCCGCCTGCCTACCCTACATGTTCCAGGCTGTAGAGATTGATGACATCCCCTACTGGGACGGTGGGTTTATGGGTAATCCCGTCCTGTTTCCATTTTTTGACTGCTGCTCGTCTCCCGATGTCCTGATCGTCCAGGTCAATCCCATCAACCGTCCCACAACACCAAAAACGGCGCGAGAGATCATGGATCGTGTGAACGAGATTTCGTTCAATGCGCCATTGATCAAGGAACTTCGGCACGTCGATTTCGTCAATCGGTGTTTGCGACGTGGCGAGCTGCGCGGGCTCGGATACCGTGAAATCCGCCTGCACCATGTCGGTGGAGAAGAGATCGTGCAGTTTCCGGCCTCGACCAAAATGAACGCCGAATGGCCATTCCTCAAACATCTGCGCGACATCGGCCGGCAAGCGGCGGAGCGATGGGTATCAGACAACTTCGAAAAAGTCGGCCGCGAAGGGACGATGGAACTTGCGGAATTCCACGAGGCGGCAGCGCCGTCGTCACCGTATACGCCTTCTAAACGGCTTTAGCCCGACGTTCTTTCTGCGGTGCACAATGACCCGTCGTTGGCAATCAATTTCCAACGACTGAGACAACGATTGCAATCACTGCCGACAGCGTCAAAACGATCGCCAGCAGCACCTCGCGAGGTTTCAGCTTCATTCGTTTTCGCATGTTGGTCGATCGCTGTTTTTGCATTGCCCCCACACGATGCCCCGCATCCACTGATCATTCTATTTCGAACAGTGCCGCGCGACAGATGGGCACAGAAATGTGCAAACAAGCGTCACAATTCGCCCGATGGAAGCGGTCACGGCCAAACGCCATTGCCCGGCTCGGACGTCGTTCAGCGGATATTGAGAATGCGCAGAGCGGCGCAGGCCGCGCCATAGCCATTGTCGATATTGCAGACCAAAACGCCAGGTGCACAGGACGTCAGACAGGCCGCAAGGGCGGTTTCACCAGAACGGGCAGCGCCGTAACCCGTTGACGTCGGAACCGCAATAATCGGCTGATGGACGAGTCCACCCAGCACACTTGGCAGTGCCGCATCCATTCCAGCGACGACGATCACGACATCGTGGCGCCGGATCTCGTCGAGACGGTCCAACAGGCGCCATAGCCCGGCGACACCGACGTCGAAGTAGAGCTCCGCCTCAACATCGTGAAACAACAGGGTGCGATAAGCTTCCCGCGCCGGAGCAGCATCCGACGTTCCAGCGGTAACGATGGCAACCGACAGACCTGACCGTGAAGACTGTGGCTGACGCAGGAAATAGGCCGTCTGCGAAACGTCGTCATAGTCAAGTTCAAGCTGCTCCACGCTAACGATGTCAGCGCTTTTGTCAGGCGACAGACGGGTCAATAAGAGGGGGTTGCCAGCATCCTTCGCGCTGCGCAAGATTGATGCGATCTGAGCCGGAGATTTGTCCTGGCAGAAAATGGCCTCCGCAAATCCGAGGCGCTGCGTGCGGTCATGATCGTGGTTGAATTCGCTCGCACTCATGATTGCACTGTGCCGGTCGGCATCATCACTGTGCGATCGCCGACGAAAGCGCTTCCCTGACGATAAGGAGCAAGCAACACATCATAGTCGCGCAGGCCGGGCACTGCCAATTTCAAGTCTCGCAGCAGGTCGTCGCGAAACGCATGGGACAACTTGTCGAGAGCAACCGCGTCGAGCTCTACAACAATACCCACCGTACGCACACGGCACCGAACGGTGATGTTGCCCAGCCGCGCCCGCAGCCAGGTTTCAACGGCATCAATCATCCGTAGGTCCTGCTCGACAATTGGCTGGCCGGTTTCCACCCTGCTCGACAAGCAGGGCGATGAGGGCAGTGCCGCCAGGTCGGTCAAACCCAGACTGAGAGCGAGCGAGCGCACATCATCCTTGCTGAAACCGGCAGTGACATAGGGATGGCAAACGGCATGGAGCCGCGCCGCCTCGAGTCCAGGACGGTAGTCTCCAAGGTCATCGCAATTCGTACCGGATGCGACGGCGCCGTTAGACAGTGACTGTAGCGCACGATAGAGATTCGTCTTGCAGAAGAAGCAACGATTGATGGGATTGGATCGGTAGTTGGGATCTGCCAATTCACCGGCATCGACGATGCTGAAGTCCCAGTTCTCCGCGTCAGCCAAGTTGCGTAGACGCCGCAGCGCTGCTTTCGGAACTGCGGCCGACGACGCATGAACCGCCCGGACTCTGTCCCGGCCCAGACGTCGGTGCGCAAAACACGCCAGGGTTGTCGAATCGACGCCGCCGGACACAGCGATCGTCAGCGGCGCTGTCTGGCGCAATGTGCCTTGAAGCGCCTCGAGGCGATCAACGAATTCTGGCGATCTAGGCGTCATCACTGCCACCGTCTCCCTTGAGTGCCTGCTGCTCGGCATCATGCCGCGCCTTGGCCCGGCCGCCGTAAGACCTTATGGCTTCGACATCGTCACTCTCTGCCTTGGCCGTGCGACCTGACGGCCGATCAGACACCTTGACGCGCAAGTTTTCAATCGTGCGCGACGTTCGGTTGAGAGCGACGCGATCAACCAGGCTGTGCCGCACGCCCAGAGTCGTCGTTTCGTCAAAGATGTGACTGGTTATCGAGGCGGCAGCACCTTCCGCAGCAATGATCTGGATCGCCAAACCAAGTCGACCCTTCTTGGCCG
>JBPCWB010000548.1:0-2602 GCA_051009955.1 Hyphomicrobiaceae bacterium
AACCGTTGGACCTGCAAGAGGTTCTCGATGTCGTCGAGCGCGAGCAATCCAACGCGCTCAACGTTGCCGAAATAGCGGCCCGCGATGTCAAGGCCGAGAGCTCAAGAGCGCCGGCGAGCGCGCTATCAGCAAAATACGACTACCTGCGCTGGCCCGAGGATTTCAATTCCGAGCGGCTCTCCGCGCGGGGGATGCATGCGGCTCTTTCTGATGGTTCCTACGATGCCATCGTGTTGAATGAACCGGCGACCGTCCGTGACCTCTCGGTTATCTGGACAACCAAGACCCTGCATCTGTTGCCGATTATAGACATGACGGGCTCACTGGCGAAGCAGGCCGATGTGGATGGCTCAAACCTGAGTGTTGGGGAAACGGGCGAAATCGACCGTGTCGTCGACGCATTCAAGAGCCGGCGGGCCGAACTGCATGACGATCTCGTCTTCAGCGACGATATCGGCGAAAAGCTGATTGGTCGCGTTTTTGTGAGCGGCGGGTCGCTGACCGCAAGCCATGATCACACGAGCCGCGAGCTGGTGTCTTACAATACGGTTCTCGATTTTCGTAGTGCCGACAAGGAAATCAGGGATCTTCTGACGCGCGACTTCCTGGCTCAGGACTTCTTTGACCGTTTCCACATCTGCGACAGATGCGGTTCCTCGCACTTCAACGTTCGCGAGGAATGCGCCGATTGCGGATCTTCCCATTTGGAAGAAGAGGCGTATCTACACCACTTCAAATGCGCCTATCAGGGCCCGGAGTCGGATTTCCGGCAGGACGACGATCTGATTTGCCCAAAATGCCGGATGGAGCTGTCGCATTTCAGCGTTGACTACGACAAACCGGGCTCGATGCTGAAGTGCGGAGGATGCGGACACGCTACATCCGAACCAGCGGTCGGTTTTGTCTGCATGGAATGTGACGCGCATTACGACGGTGACTCGGTGCGGACACGCGACGTGAATTCCTATGAACTGACGTCGCGCGGCATCGAGTTTGCGAAAGGTGGCCATGCGTTGCAGGACGGCGGCAATGCGGCGCTGCGTTTCGCTGAGCTGCCGCTCACCCTGATTGTCTCGATCAATGCTGAACTCAAAAAACATGCAGCTGACGAGACGCAATTCTCACTGCTGAGCATTTCCTACATGAAAGCGCGCGAGATTGAGCAGACTGAAGGAGTGCGCGCGTTCGAAAACTCACGTGACTTCCTGCTCGAGATTCTCCGCAATATCGTGCGCAAAGGCGATGACGTCGTCAAAGGCCATACTTCCGATTTCATTCTGCTGAAAGAGACGTCCACGGATGAAGCGCGTGCGGGACTTGATGACCTGAAAGCCGAAGCAACGTCATCCCTGCGCGTCGATCTCGGCTTGCAGTTCGATCTCTTCGGACCTGAGGATTTCAGCTAGTGTGGGCGCCCATCGCGGACGGATACTATTTTCTCACCTCCCAGAGCGGTGTGGGGATCCTCGGCCTGTTCTGGTTTACCCTCGTTTTCGATATCCCGCGATACGGATTGGCGTTTGTCGCAGCTGCGTTTTGCGGCCGGGTTGGCGCGACCCGCGCAAGTGATCACGATTTCGCTGGCCGCATCAGCGTTATCATCGCGGGCCACAACGAGGCGGGCGCGATTGAGCGCTGCGTCCAGTCATTCCACGAACAAAGTCGTCCACCAGACGAAATCATCGTTGTAAGTGATGGTTCGACCGATGGCATGGAAAACACCCTGCGTGATCTCCAGCGAAGAAGCGACGTCGATCAGGTGCATTGTACCCACTTGCGCGCCGGAAAATCCGCAGCATGCAATCTAGGCGAGCGCTGGGCGACCGGCGACATCATCATCATTGCGGATTGCGATTGCACCTATGAGCGCCATGCCCTCAAAGAAATACTATCGCCATTCGAGGACCCAGCCATCGGCGCGGTATCGGGCAACATCCTCGTTCGCAATGCCTCGGAATCACTCATCGCGACGTTTACGGCGATCGAGTATCTGATCAGCATTTCGCTCGGCAAACAGGCCGCTGCACTCACGGATCACGTAACGTGTGTTTCCGGTGCTTTTGGCGCATTTCGCAAAACGGCCCTGGCCCAGGTCAATGGCAACGATGTGGGCGGCGGCGAAGATCTCGACATGACCCTGCGGCTGCGGAAAGCGGGCTGGAAGATTGCCTTCTCACCCGACTCGATTTGTTACACCGACACGCCTGCCACATTCGGCGCACTTGCACGTCAGCGCTTTCGCTGGGAGCGCGACGCGGTACGGATCAGGTACAGAAAGCACGGCGATCTGATGAACCCCTTCTCGGCAAACTTTCAGTTGCATGAGCTGTACCACGAGGCCGAATTCCTCATCTTTCACATCCTCGGCGCAACGATGCTGCCCATCTATGTCACGTGGCTGTTCCTGACGTATGCAGAGATGGCGATTGTTATCCTTCTTTCGGTTCAGATCGGCTTGTTCCTGCTCGATCTGCTCTCGTTCGTTCTTGCGGCCTGGGCGACGCCAAGAGCCGAAACACTAAGGCTGCTGCCTTACACCTTTGGATACAGCTTCTTCAACGGCTTCGTCATGCGTAACGTCAGGCTCACCGCCTACCTGCAA
>JBPCWB010000549.1:0-9253 GCA_051009955.1 Hyphomicrobiaceae bacterium
GACACGGCAGCCAGCCCGGAACCCAGGAAGAGCTGGTTTCAACGCTTGAAATCGGGACTCTCCAAAACGTCATCCAGTCTCACGGACGGCATTGCGAGCGTCTTCAACAAGCGCAAGCTCGACTCCGCAAGCCTGGATGAACTCGAAGACATTCTGATCCAGGCAGATCTGGGCGTCGATACGACGATGCGGATTACCGACCGCATTTCCGCCGGCAAGTATGACAAGGGCATTTCGCCCGAGGACGTCCGGGACGTTCTGGCAAGCGAAGTCGAAAATGTCCTGTCACCGGTTGCCAAGCCTCTGGTCATCGACAAAAGCCGCAAGCCGCATGTCGTGCTGATGGTCGGCGTCAACGGCACCGGCAAGACGACCACGATCGGCAAGTTGGCGTCAAAGTACCGCGCGGATGGGCTCAAGGTCCTGCTCGTCGCCGGCGATACGTTTCGCGCAGCTGCGATCGAGCAGTTGCAGGTCTGGGGGACACGGTCCGGCTGCGAGGTTGTCGCCCGCAACGTTGGCTCTGACGCGGCCGGGTTGGCTTTCGACGCGCTGACCCGTGCCAAGGCCGAGGGCTACGACGTCCTCATGATGGACACCGCCGGACGCCTGCAGAATAAGGCGGAACTGATGGACGAGCTCGAAAAAGTGGTCCGCGTCATTCGCAAAATCGACGAACAGGCCCCACATGATGTGCTGCTGGTTCTCGACGCGACGACCGGCCAGAACGCACTCAACCAGGTAGAAGTCTTTCGCGAAAGAGCAGGTGTGTCCGGACTTGTGATGACAAAATTGGACGGTACAGCACGCGGCGGCATTCTAGTTGCTATAGCAAGCAAACATCAGCTTCCGGTCCATGCCATTGGGATCGGCGAGGGGGTCGAAGATTTGGCACCGTTCGACGCTAAAGAATTTGCTCAGGCTATTGCGCTAAGCTAGGCAGACATCAGATTTCGACAGCCATTGCATCAGCAACCGCGCTTGTGCAATCAGAATTTGGGAATGCAGATCAGCAATGAAATGGCTACTTCGTAAATATCCGTTCAATGCGGAACAGACGGTCAACATCCTCGGCGAGTTTGGACCGCTTGTGGCAATGTTCATAGTCAATGCCGCCAGTGGCATCATCGCCGGGACGTGGGCACTGATCATCGGCACCGGGATATCGGTCGTAGCCATGCTGATGGTTTTGGGCCGCCTGCCCATGTTTCCGCTGATTGCCAGCGCAGTCACGGTTGCCTTCGGCATCATGACGTTGCTGACCGGCGACGCCATGTGGATCCAGATCAAGGTGACGATCTTCAACGTGATGTTTGCCGTCTTCCTGTTCGTCGGCCTCTGGATGGGCAAGAACTTCTTCAGGTACATCTTCGAAAAGACATTCCACTATACAAAAGAGGGCTGGGACCGCTTCACCTGGAGTTTTGCCTGGTTCTTTGTCTTCACTGCCGTTCTCAATGAAGCCGTGAGGCTGGGCTTCGATAAGGATCACGTGTATTCCGTTCTCGGCTTTCCGATGGACGGTGTGAATATCTGGATCCTCTTCAAGGTCGCTTTCATAATGCCGTTGAGCGGGCTATACGCGTGGTGGCTGACCCGGTGGATGCATCGTTACCGCGTCAACGAGGATGGCCATTCGGCGCCGGCCGAATAAGAGACACATTCGTAAATGGGTCCGTGGCCCTTCCGCCCTAACGCGCCGAGCCACGAGCGGCCCTGAGTTCTGCCAACCAAACGTCGCAAGGGCCGACCGGTTCCGCTGCGACACCGAACGAAAGTCTTGAGATGCCCGAGACGGAAGTCAAAGCCAACCAAGCATCCAAGCCCGAGCAAAACGACGTCGATCCCAACCAGCTTATGAAACTGCTGCTGGAAGCGGGTCCGCTTGTCATTTTTTTTGTGACCAACTCTTACGCCAAAATCTTCTGGGCTACCGGTGCGTTCATGGTCGCGACGACGATCGCTCTTGTTGCCTCGCGCATACTTTTCAAGCGCATTCCAATCATGCCCCTGGTCGGCGGCGTTTTCGTTCTCGGATTTGGCGCCGTCACATTGCTGTTGCAGGACGACTTCTACATCAAGATCAAGCCGACGGTTGTAAATCTCGTCTTCGCATCAATTTTGTTTACGGGCCTGCTATTGGGTCAATCGCTTCTTAAGTACCTCTTCGGTGAGGTCTTCAAACTGCAAGAGCGCGGCTGGCAGCTGCTGACGTTGCGCTGGGCATGCTTCTTCGTATTCCTCGCCATACTCAACGAATTCATCTGGCGCACGTTCTCGACAGATTTCTGGGCCGGATTCAAGCTCTTTGGCGTCATGCCAATTACGATGATCTTTGCGATTTCCCAGCTCGGCCTGCTGAAACGCTACGAACTCGGCGCCGATGGCGGAGAAGGCAAACCGGCGACTTAGTTGAGTCCATCTTAAACGATCAGACTCTAAGCTTCGCTGGTCTGGATGCTCGATAATTCAGTGCTGGCGACGCCCTTGGCGGCTGTGCTCACGATGAACCTGATCTGCGCTTCGGTGCTTGCCCGGTCAAAGCCACCTAGTTTTTGGTCAAGCGCAAGCGACACGATCCCGTGGACGGCAGAAAACAGGGCACGCGCTGCCAACTGGCGCTTGGTCTCATCGTGGACAACCGGTGCCAGGATACCCTCAACGATTGCGAAGAGATTGTTCTGGCAATCCAGGTACCAGTCCGGGACAACGCGCGGCTTCGCGAATTGATGCTCAAAGACAGCCCGCCAAGCCAGCTCGCTTTCCAATGCGAACTTTAAGTAGGCGAGTGCAAGCTGTGTCAAACGATGCGGCAGTTCCTGCCCGGCGGACAGTTCCCGGTGCATGACGAGACTCTCGCCGAGATTTTCCAGTGTTCCAGCGTTCACGCGCAGGATGAGATCGTCCAACCCGTCATAGAGGTTGTAAATCGTGCCAACCGAACATCCTGCCTCCTGTGCGATCCGTCGCGCCTGCAAACCGGCAAGCCCCTCGCTGGCGACAATTCTGCGCGCGACAACCAAGGTGTTGGCTTTGAGTTTTTGACGATAGGTTTGCTCCGGCATGTCGCTGCCTCCGGGTTCTTTCGCGATAGCAATCGATGTGCTCCAACCCTGAAGGGGCAGACTAACATCGGATTGTCACTGAACGAAAAGGTGAATCGCCGTGACCTCGCGCAATCACGCGGAGCGGGTATCCAGATCGCCGCCTCGGGCAGCTTTCGCCGCTCTCGCAACAACGACGAAAATAGAACTGATAACAACGAGATAGAGGGCCATATAGAGGCACTGCGCTTCAAAACCGACATTGATATCAATCAACCATCCCGTGATGCCAGGCCCAATCGCCGAGCCGACAACGGTAAAGGCAATGATCAATGAGCGAATCGCCCCGAGGTGGCGCGTGCCGTAATACTCGGGCCAGATAGAGCCGAGCAATGCCTGGCCGGCGCCCTGGCTAATCGCAATGATCGACAGGCCGACCACAGCCACCCAGAATTGTGAAAACAGCCCATATAGGCTGAATCCGATCGCCATGGGCAGCATATAGACCGGTAACAGCCTGGCGGACCCGAAGCGGTCGACGAGAATGCCGGCGATGAGGTTAAACCCAATCACGATTGCCGAATAAAGCGGATAGACCATCACGTAGCTTGCCAGGTTCCATCCCTTGATTTCAGTCACATGGACCTGATGGAAGAACAGCGACGTGATCATGAATGAAGGCGCCATGACACCCGGCAACAGCACCCACATCAACCAGTGGCGCACCGCCTCCCGCCGCTGCCAGTGCTTGCCATCCAAACCGGCCGACTCCCCGCTGGCGATCAACGACTGGGGCGTGCGTTCTTTGCGCAGCAGTATCATCAGGACCGGAAACGTGAAGAACGCCAGCGTGGCCGCGGCAATCACCCAGCTGCCCCGCCAGCCCACCCAGGCGCTGACAACGACAAAGATCATCGGAAGCAGCGCCTCGCCCAGTGCGAAACCAAGCGAACCGATGGCGATCGCGCGGCCGCGCTGCGCGCGGAACCAGCGCCCCAAAGCTGTGAGCGCCAGATGACTCATCATACCTTGGCCGCACAGGCGCAGTCCCGCGACGACGGCCACAAGCGCCAGCCAATGCTCGGCAATCGACATCGCTAGGCACATAGCTATAAAGCCGGCGATGACGAAGGCCGCGAGCGCACGAACTCGGAGCTGATCTGCCAGCCAGCCGATACGGACCAGCACGATCGCCGATACCATCGTACCGATCGTGTAAATGCCGCCCCATTCACCATGGGTCAGCGAATAGGCCTCTCGTATGTGACCAGCCGACAGCGAGATGAAGTAGGTTTGACCGAAACTGGACGACCATGTCAGCACGATGGCTGCGGCTAGCCAGCGCGCATTGTCCCTGGCGAATCGAAATGTGATCATGCGCATCGGCTTCCGCTGAGCCGGCGCGATTCAGCGCTTGTGGACAACACGATCGACGGTAAGACGATTGTCCGGGCGACCAATTCTGATGGACGTTCAGTGGGCAACTACGGGACCTTCCGCGATACCGACGACAGGTCCACCAGTCGGCCCTGCGGGCCCTCAAACCTCTGATGCTGTGCGTGAACCTTCTAAGGCATGGTATACGCGTGAATCCCGGTGCCGCCTATCGAGGGCGGCGCTTCGCCGCCCTCCGAAGTGCCGAAGAGCTGGGCTCACCCAACTCCTGCTGCCGGCACGTGTTCTCAAAGTCCCTTGCACCGACGGTTATGCGTCAGGTAGATCGCTGCGTCACGCGGGCTCGGCTTGTCCAACGCGACTACGAGTTCGGCGCGTGTTACACCGATGTCTTTCAGCAGCCGGTCATCATGCTCAAGGAGTTGGGCCAGTGCCACGCGGTTCCGCCGCTCACGCTGCCACCGCGCCAACCGCTGACGAATCCGCATGATCAGACCAGGCCGGCATGACATTTCAACTTGCGAACTGCATTCGTATGTGCCGCTCTGCATTTCGTGTCTCCATCTACTGTGCGCTGTGGGTGATGCAGAAGCACCGCCCAAGCAGTTGCGATGGTCGGAGACTGCCAGAGTCCTCCTGACAGCCTGATGTCATGAGGAATGTGGGCTCCTGACAAAGGTTGTCAGGAGGGTTAGGCTAGAGTGCGAAATTCTCAACCCAGAGAGCCGTTTGTGAGGCATCGTGCGCCGTGCTGACCGACTTTTCGAGATCATACAAATCCTGCGCCGCAAAAAGCTCGTGCGGGCCGCAGACCTGTCCGAAGCCCTGGAAGTTTCTGAACGGACGATCTATCGCGACATCAGCGACCTCATGGCGAGCGGCGTTCCCATCGAGGGTGAAGCGGGCGTTGGCTATGTCCTGCGACAGGGATTTGACCTGCCGCCATTGATGTTCAACGAACAAGAGATCGAAGCCCTTGTTCTTGGCGCCCGCATCGTGCAGTCGTGGGCCGACTGCGAACTCGCCGACGCAGCCGGCGATGTGATCGCGAAAGTTGAGGCCGTGGTGCCCGAGCGGCTGCGGTCCTATATGGAGGAAACTGCGCTGCTGGCGCCACCCGAGCACTTCTTCGAACCGATCAGTTTCGAAATCGCCGACCTGCGGCGGGCCGTACGCAACCGGCAAAAAGTCGAATTTGACTACCAGGACGCGCTTGGCGGCGCGACGCATCGCGTCGTCCGGCCGTTGTCGCTGGCTTTTTTCGGTCCATCCTGGTGCCTTGCGGCCTGGTGTGAGCTTCGCGAGGACTTCCGCACCTTCCGGTTGGATCGGATGCTCGATTTCGCCATGCTCGATGAGCGATTCGGGCCGGAACGCGGCAAGACCCTCAACGATTTTTTGAAACGCCCCCACACCTGGACAGCCGGCGTCATCGCGCAACAATCACGCCTGGAGAGCACCGCGAACACACAAGACGTCAATTGACTCGGCACAGACAACTCCACCATTGCTGCCATAGTTCTGCTTCACTAAAGTACATGTGTTCAAGCAGACAGCGCGACCTGGACGCGCCGTAAAGCCGTATGATTATCAATCTGCTGAAGAAATGGGTGGAGAACCGTTGTGAGCCAACAACAAGGCGTTTTGCGCGTCATGGAGCATACCTCGATCTCTGGCAAAATTCACAATTGCAAGACGCTGGAGGTGCACGGCCACGTTGATGGCGAAGTGACCGCAGATCAGATTCTCGTGCGTGAAAGTGGCCGGCTGTTCGGGACCATTGCGGCCGGTGAGGCGGAGGTCCATGGTGAACTCCAAGGCGACGTGAAAGTGCGGCAGTTGATCAAGATCGGCCCGACGGGGGCCGTGAGCGGCAACGTCGAATATGGCCAGATGGCCATCGAACCCGGTGGAATACTGAGTGCAGATGTCCGCAATGTGCCACCGGAGATCGCTGGCGATTTGGATGTCACCGTCGGTCGTGGCCAGATGGTCCGCATCACACCACTCGATTTGACCGCCATTGACCCGGACGATTCAGCCCAGGATCTGAAGTTCTCCGTCTCGAATACCAGGGCCGGCTTCGTCGCCCGCGCTGGCGCGACGACCAATGCGTTGACGACCTTTACGCAGGCCGAACTTCATTCAGGTGCGATCCTTTTCGTGCACGACGGCAGTCTCGGAACCAGTGCGAGTTTCGACGTCGTCGTCGCAGACGCGGAAGGTGCGACGTCCGGTGACCCGCAGACGGTCAATGTCAACGTGCAGTGAAGCGTTGCGCTGTCGTCGCAGCGGCGTGGCCCGGGATCGCGTCCCAGGCCACGGCGACATCCATCAGGCGGCTTTTTTCTGTAGCAGACCACCCTCGACGATCGTCTCAGCGATCTGCACGGTATTGAGCGCGGCGCCTTTGAGCAGATTGTCCGAGACAACCCACATCACGAGGCCGTTCTCGACGGTCGCGTCTTCGCGCACGCGGCTCACATAAGTTGCATACTCACCGGCGGCCTCGACCGGTGTGACGTAACCACCGTCTTCACGCTTATCGACCACCATGATCCCCGGCGCCTCACGCAATATGCTGCGCGCCTCGGCGACTGACATCTGCCGCTCGAATTCGATGTTCACGGCTTCCGAATGGCCGACGAACACCGGGACCCGGGCGCAAGTCGCCGTCAACTTGATTTGCGGATCAAGGATCTTCTTGGTCTCCGCCATCATCTTCCATTCCTCTTTTGTGTAGCCGTCCTCCATAAAGGAGTCGATGTGAGGAATGACGTTGAACGCGATCTCTTTGGTGAACTTGCTCCTGTTTACTTCCTGGCCAGGCACGTACTTGCCCTTGGTCTGATGCCAGAGTTCGTCCATCCCATCTTTGCCAGCGCCGGACACCGACTGATACGTCGAGACGACGACGCGCTTGATCCGGTTCTCGTCATGCAACGGCTTGAGTGCGAGCACCAATTGCGCGGTCGAGCAATTCGGATTGGCGATGATATTCTTCCGATTGTTCTTGGCCATATACTCGGCGAGGACGTGGCCGTTAACCTCCGGGACGACCAGCGGCACGTCGACGTCATACCGCCAGGCGGAAGAGTTATCGATGACCAGGCAACCGACGGCCGCAATCTTGGGCGACCATTCTTTGGATACCGTGCCGCCCGCACTCATCAATGCGAAGTCGCATTTCGAGAAATCGAACGTCTGCAGGTCGTGGCATTTGAGCGTCTTGTCGCCGAATGTCACTTCACGGCCGAGCGACCGGCGCGATGCAACTGCAAAAACCTCATCGACCGGAAAATTCCGATCGGCGAGGACATTTAGCATTTCCCGGCCGACGTTGCCCGTCGCACCGATAACGGCGATGTTAAAGCCCATTGTTCTATCCTCAATTACGGGGCATCAGCACGTTTGCATGCAGACGCGTAGCCAATAAGCGCCTCGCGGGAAAAGCGCAAGTCTTTGGTATTGCCGACAATATCAATACAAGACGTTAATGTGGCCGAGCCTCAACGCGCGGTTGGTGTATCGGCAAACGGTTCTGCGACAATCTGGTAGCGGTCTTCGTAGACAATGTAGCCCGGCCGGTCGGTCTCGATCTGGTCGACGATATGGCCGTATTCGCCCATAATAAGTGCCATTTCGCGCATCATGGCGATGTGCTCGTGCGCCTCGGCTTTGAGCCAGGAGATCCCTTTTGTGGCGCGGTTCCAGCGCGCCTTGGAACTCGTGCGGTTAAAGCGCAACGGGCGTTCCAAGTGATGGTCGAACCAAGACAGGATTTCAGCCAGTCGCTCGCTATGGTAGGTCTCGGTCTCAGGACCGTCTCGCAGTTCGGTAGCCGTCCAGAACAGCCCGTCGGGCACACCCGAATCCGGATGATCGAGCTGAATGACAAAGCGCAAGTAATATGGCATCCACTTAGGCTTCTTCACGCATCAAAGATCAAAGTGCGGGTATGCCACGGTGTGACAATCGCACCGCAGCCTATATATCAAGAAATTGGGCACACGTTTGCGCGGGTGAAGCGCCCGCATTTGCACGGGAAGGATGAAAATGTACGAAGATCTCAAGCTCTATATCGATGGCGAATTTACCCCCGGTGACAGCGGTGTCGGCGAGGACGTGCTGAATCCGTCGAATGATGAAGTTCTTGCCCATGTCCCTCATGCCAAGGAGGCAGAGTTGGACAAGGCCGTTGCGGCCGCCGAGAAAGGCTTCGCCGTATGGCGCAAAACCTCCGCGTTCGAGCGTTCGAACATTCTGCGCAAGGCCGCCGATCTGATGCGCACGCGGGCCGACGACATCGCTCGCGCAATGACCCTAGAACAAGGCAAGGTCAATCTCGAAGCCAAGCTCGAAGTCATGATGAGCGCGGACGTCATAGACTGGTTCGCAGAAGAAGGGCGCCGCGCCTATGGCCGGATTATTCCGGCGCGAGCTGACGGCGTCCGGCAGATGGTCATCCCGGAGCCTGTTGGCATCGTCGCTGGCTTCTCGCCCTGGAACTTTCCGGTCAGCCAGGCGATCCGAAAAATCGGCGGCGCCCTGGCTGCAGGTTGTTCCATCGTCGTTAAGTGCCCGGAAGAGACGCCAGGCTCACCGGTGGCGACGGTGCGCTGCTTCCATGATGCCGGCGTACCGCCCGGCGTGCTCAACCTCGTCTATGGTGTTCCGGCCGAAATGTCCGAGTATCTCATTCCGCATCCCTCGGTTCGGAAGATCTCGTTCACCGGCTCCGTTCCCGTCGGCAAGCATCTGGCAGCCATGGCTGGCGCGCATATGAAGCGCATCACGATGGAACTCGGCGGACA
>JBPCWB010000550.1:0-5838 GCA_051009955.1 Hyphomicrobiaceae bacterium
ATCCGATCGCGCGGGCCTGGGCCGATGCCCGTATGAGCCGCATTGCCGGCGGGACGTGCGAAATCATGCGCGAGATCATCGGGCGCAGCATGTTCGGGAATCGTCAGGTCGCCTAGGCCCGACAACATTCTCGCGAGCGAAAAGGGACAACCCAGGATGAATGAAGCCGCCCTGGTCACTGCTGATACGGCACCGGCCATAACGCTGGATGTCAACGACGGCATCGCGATGGTGCGGATGACCCGCGCCAGGCAGCGCAATCCATTCACAACTGAATTCAGGTCACGAATGACCGAGATTATGAGTGAGGTGCAGGCCCGCGATGATATCGATGTCCTTATGTTGACGGGCAGCGATGGTGTCTTCAGTGCCGGTGGCGACGTCAAGGGCATGGCAGCGCGTACGTCCGGCAAAGCGCCTCCGCCGGACGCCGATCGTCGCCGCTTGTACACACTGCACACCTGGTTGCAGTCCCTGCGAACACTCGAGATCCCTGTCATCGCAGCCGTCGACGGGCCGGCCTACGGCGGCGGCTTCGCGCTGGCGCTCTGCGCAGACTTTGTGCTGGCGACACCCCGCGCCCGTTTCTGTTGCGTCTTTGGCCGGATCGGTCTGGTGCCCGACTGCAGCGTCTTCTTCACGCTGCCGCGGATGGTCGGGCTGCAACGGGCCAAGGAGCTGATGTTCACCGGTCGCGCGCTGGACGCGCACGAGGCAAAGGACCTCGGTATTGTCCTGGACGTGCACGCGCCGGAGCAGCTGCTGATCGAAGCGCAAAAGCTGGCCAACCGCCTGCAACGCGCCAGCAGCACGGCGCTCGGTATAACGAAACGCATCGTCAATCAGGCCTTCGATCTGGACGCCAACGCGCTCGTCGAGATGGAAGCAGCGGCCCAGGCCATCTGCCTCGCCAGCGACTATCACAAACAAGCGGCGCTGCGGTTCAGCGAAAAACAGCCTCTGCTCTTCAACTGGGAGCAGTTCGAAAAGGATGATGGCGGCTAGGCGGATCAAGGAAGCAGTTTTTGAGGCTTAACCGCCCCGGTCTCTGAAATCACGATTGTGCTCGTTGCTGCCTTTGGCGACGATCTCAGCTTGTCGTAATATGGCGCGAACCACCAGCAATTGCGCCGCCGAACTAAGGACACGACCATGGACTTTGAACCAAGCGACAAGGTGAAGGAACTGCGCGACCGTCTCATGGCGTTCATGGACGCGCACATCTACCCCAACCAGGAAACCTACCAGCAGCAACTGGCCGCCATGGGGTACGGCGCCGAGAATTGGAACAACTGGGGACCCGTTCCGATCCTCGAAGAGCTCAAGCCCCAGGCACGCGAAGCCGGGCTTTGGAACCTCTTCCTGCCGGAGTCCGAGCGCGGCGGAGGCCTGACAAACCTCGAATATGCCCCGCTGTGCGAAATCATGGGGCGCGTGAGCTGGGCGCCCGAGGTCTTCAATTGCTCAGCGCCCGACACCGGCAATATGGAAACCATCGAGCGCTACGGCACCGCGAAGCAAAAGAAGGAATGGCTCGAACCGCTGCTGGCCGGCGAAATCCGATCCTGCTTTGCCATGACCGAGCCCAACGTCGCGTCATCCGACGCCCGCAATATCGGCTCGACAATCATCCGCGACGGCGATGACTATGTTATCAATGGCCACAAGTGGTGGTCGTCCGGCACCGGCGATCCGCGCTGCAAACTTTTTATTTTCATGGGCAAGACAGCGCCCGACAGCCCCGACACCTATCGCCAGCAATCAATGATCCTCATAGCACGCGACACGCCCGGCATCACCATCAAGCGCATGCTGCCGGTCTTCGGCTTCAGCGACGCGCCACACGGCCACGGCGAAGTCATCTTCGACAATGTCCGTGTGCCGGCTTCGAACATGCTGCTGGGCGAGGGGCGTGGGTTTGAAATCGCACAGGGCCGGCTCGGTCCGGGTCGTATTCACCACTGTATGCGTCTCATCGGCCAGGCGGAGGTCGCCCTCGAGAAAATGTGCCAACGCGCGATGGTCCGCCATCCCTTCGGCAAACCGCTGTCGGAACAAGGCGTCACGCGTGAGCGCATTGCGGAATCGCGCATTCTGATTGATCAGGCCCGCCTGCTTGTTTTGAACGCCGCCGACAAAATGGACAAGGTTGGTAACCGCGAGGCCCGCAAGGAAATCGGCATGATCAAGGTGGCCGCACCCAACATGGCCTGCCAGGTCATCGACTGGGCGATGCAAATGCATGGCGGCGGTGGCATGACGAGCGACTTCGGCCTGGCATACTCCTATGCCCGCGCACGGGTCATCCGCCTTGCCGACGGCCCCGACGAAGTCCACCGCGATCAGATCGCACGTCTCGAATTGAAAAAGTACCAGTAGTCAACAGACGATCTGCAGGACGATGACCGGAAACCGCGACGGCCGCGAGCTGGGCCCGCCTCTCGAAGCACACCGTTTCGATGAAGCGGCCCTGGCAAACTATTTGAAGGATCACGTGGCGGGCTTTGAAGGCCCCTGTTCGGTGCAGCAGTTTCTCGGCGGACAGTCAAACCCAACATTCCTGATCGAGGCCGCATCAGGCAGCTACGTCCTGCGCAAGAAACCGCCGGGCGAGCTGCTGCCATCGGCACATGCTGTCGATCGGGAATTCCGTGTAATTTCGGCATTGGCCGGATCGCGCGTCCCGGTGGCAAAGACCCATGTCCTCTGCGAGGACGAAAGCGTCATCGGTCAAATGTTTTATGTCATGGATTATGTCTCGGGCCGGGTCCTGACCGAACGTGGCTTCCCAACCTGCACGCCCCAGGAACGCGAAGCGATGTATCACTCGATGGCGGACGCGTTCGGCGCATTGCACGCCGTTGACTATGAGACTGTCGGACTTGGAGACTTCGGCCGACCATCCGGATACGTGGCGCGTCAGGTTGCACGTTGGTCGAAGCAATACGAGGCGTCGAAAGTCGAAGACTGGGAGCCGATGGACAATCTGATAGCGTGGCTTCCGCAAAACGATCCGGACGATAACCAATCATCGATCGTCCATGGCGACTATCGTCCCGGAAACTTGATTTTTCACAACGACCGGCCGGAGGTCGTGGCAGTCCTCGATTGGGAACTGGCGACGATTGGACATCCCCTGGCCGACCTCGGCTATTTCATGATGCCGTATCGCCTCGATGCCGAGGCGTCCGCCTACGGCATCAAGGGTATGGATCTCGACGACCTTGGCATTCCACCGGAAGAGATCGTGCTGGAGACCTATGCCAAAGGCGCGGGCAGAGACAACGTGCCCAACATCGACTTCTATGTGGTGTTCTCGATGTTCCGTCTCGCCGCGATCCAGGCCGGCGTCCTGCGTCGCGGTCTCGACGGCAACGCTGCCGACCCGCGCGCCATCGAGCGGGGCCGCCCCTACAAACAGATGGCAGCCAGCGCCTGGGCCATTGCCGAACGACTGTAATCCGAGACCATTTCAGTTGATCACGCGCTAAGGCAACCTGCGCACCTGCCATCCGCCGCCAGAAGGATCAAAGTGATACGGTTCCGCGTTCTGGCTGACGAGATGCTCGCCAAGGAGCGACAGGGTCAAGGCGCGAAAGACTAAGCCGTGAGCTACGATGAGCAAATTCTCCTCGTGGTACTTATCCGTCCAGCGTCGCACCGACGTACAAATCCGCGGAACGAATTCGTGCCACTTCTCGGCATCGTCCGGCAGAATCGACATGAACGAGTCAGCTTCATCCAGGCCATGCGCCTTTTTGGTCGTCACGATGCACTGGCCCTCGAAACTCCCGACATTGAACTCCATGAGGTCGGCATCGATGTGCATGGGGACGCCCGTTGCCTCGGATGTGAAGCTCGCTGTCTTCAGGACACGGTTCGCCGGGCTGGCGACAATCCGCGTAAAGTCACGGTCCGCGAGAACCAGTGCCGCGGCACGCGCCTGGGCAACACCCGTGTCGTTCAATGGGATATCGATACTGCCCTGAAACTTGCGCTCAAGATTGAACTGCGTCTCGCCATGGCGCAGGAAATAGAAGGGCCGCGTCGGCAGCAAATCCTCAGGAACGACCGGAATATCGAGCACGTCTCACCTTCTCTCATGCCAAACCGTCAAGCAATGCAGCACACGCCTGCGAACGCTTCATGACACGTCGCAAGAGATCCCCGGAAGTCTAGGCCGGCGTGAACATCGGCACGGGCGGTCCGCCGTCGGTTGGTTTGAATACGACCTTCACCTTCTGACCAATCGCCAGTGCATCAAAATCGGTGTCGACGATGTTGGTCATCATCGTAACGCCCTCGTCCAACGTAACGTAGGCGATGGTGAAGGGCGTTTTCGAGCGCTTCATGACCGAGAAGCTGTAGATCGTCCCCGAACCGTTCGCTTCGACCCACTCGATATTGTCCGACAGCGTAAATGGCGACCGAGCACGCGGATAGCAAAAGAACTTTCCGGTGTCCTTACATCTCTGGATCAGCAACTTGCCGTTGCGGGCGGCGTCCCAGTATTCCTGCGTCTCGGTGTTCGGCTGGGGCGCCGCAATCGTGCGTTCCTCACTCATGTGGCTTACTCCCTTTCCAGAATGACCGTCGAACTGCAATGGCGAGTCCCGATCGACCCCCCCGTGCCGTGGGCCACGGCGAGATCGCAGTTCGCAACCTGAACCTTGGGATGGGCCTCGCCCCGCAATTGGCGCACGGCCTCGATCACCTTGGTCATGCCACCGCGGTTCGCCGGGTGATTGTTGCACAAGCCGCCGCCGTCAGTATTGAAGGGCAGCTTGCCGACGCCGGAAATGAGATTGCCGTCGGATACGAATTTGCCGCCTTCGCCTTTTTCACAGAACCCGAGATCCTCGAGTTGCAGCAGGACAGTGATCGTGAAACTGTCATAGATCGACGCATACTTGATGTCCGAAGGCTTGACGCCGGCTTCCGCAAAGGCTCTCGGACCGCTCATCCGTCCGGCCGTATAGGTCAGGTCGACATAGCCGTTGAGCTGGCCTTTGACCGCCGTTCCACATCCGCGCACCTTCACCATCGGTCGCTTCAGGTCTTTGGCGACATCGGGATGAACCACCACGAGGGCACCGCCACCGTCCGATATGACGCAACAGTCGAGGCGACGCAGTGGCGTCGTGATCATCGGCGAGTTGACGACATCCTCGACGGTGACCACTTCGCGACGCAAGGCATGCTCGTTGTGTTGGGCATGGGTTGACGCGGCGACGCGGATCCAGGCCAGCTGTTCCGACGTCGTACCGAATTCATGCATATGGCGCATCGCCGCCATCGCGTACATGTTGGTCACGACCGGGGCATAGGGAAACTCAAACTGGACGTCAGGCGCGGCCTGGTTGTAGACCCGCGGTGCTGTTCCCGTGGCCATTCCTTCCGCCGCCGGCCGCCCGGCCAGGGTGATCAACGCGATCTTGCAGCGGCCCATGGCAATCGCCTGCGCGGCATGCTCGACATGGACGACATAAGATGACCCGCCAGTATCCGTGGAATCGACGAACGCCGGATTGAGTCCGAGGTAGTCGATCATGTTGATCGGTCCCAGACCCGGTGCATCGCCCGCACAGAAATACCCGTCGACATCGGACGCGCTGAGGCCGGCATCCGCCAGCGCTCCGGCGGCCACGTCAGCATGGAGCTCAGGAAGCGATTTATCGACCGCCTTACGCGTCGGATGCTCGTACACGCCAGCGATATATGCTTTGCCATTCAGACTCATTCTTTGCGATTCCCGGGTCGGTTTGTCGTTACCGGGCAGACTACACAGCCCGCGCGGTAGCCGCGATCAGGGAGATGATGAAAATGCTTGGACCATGC
>JBPCWB010000551.1:0-2563 GCA_051009955.1 Hyphomicrobiaceae bacterium
GACGGCCGGCGGCTTCCAGGATTGAACTCAACCTTTCGAGGTCTCCAGCATAGAGTTCGCGTCCAAAGTCGAACGGCACGTTGCCGTGGCTGGCCAGGCAGGATCCAGCCTCCCATCCGCCAATGGCCAGTGCCCCGACATCCGGCTTGACATAGAATCCCAGATCCGGATCGCGCAAAGCCGGCAGATCAGGATGGATCTTGCTGCTCTTTTCCGTGACCACATACTGGTGCTCGACGGCGCAAACCGGAATGTCGAAGTCGAAGCTTCGGCCCAACTGGCGAGCCCAAACGCCGGCGGCAAGCACTAGGCTGCGTGTTTCAATTCGTCCGTGCTCAGTGTTTGCGGCAGTCAGGCGGTCGCCGTTACGCTCAATAGAATTGACAAGGCAGTCCTCAACAAATCGAACGCCAAGGCTGCGGGCACGCTTGGCATACTCCTGTGTCAGAGAGCTGGGATCGACATAGCCGTCGCCTGAGACAAACGCTGCACCATGGACACCAGCGACATTGAGATTCGGAAATAGCTCACGGGCCGCGCCGGCACTGATCAGCTCGAACTCTACGTCCTGTTCGCGGGCACGCAAGGCGGACTCTTCGAGTTCGTGCCATCGCTCGGCAGACGAAGCCAAACGCAGTGATCCGACCTGCTTCCAATCGATCTGAGTTTCCGAGGCCATTTCACAGTACAGCTGCACCGAAAGCTGCATCAGTCGGGTGAGGTCATTTTGATTACGGTATTGGCCGACGAGACCCGCGGCATGCCATGTCGAGCCATGCGTGATGGCGCTTTTTTCCAGGACAACGATGTCGGACACACCTCGCCGCGCGAGCGCCCAGGCAATTGAACATCCGATGGCTCCGGCACCAATGATCACGACATTTGCGTGGCGCGGGAGCACGTCAGACATCTTCTCTCCCAATGATGTCACAATGCGTAAGAAGTCCGATTGGATATCCAGTCAAAGAGTTGCGGTTGAAGCCCTTGGCTGTCACCGCGCCCATCAAACAATATTGAAACTGTCGCGCCACCACCAAGTATCGTCTGTCGGTCGGCTCATTCGGACAGGGCCAACGCTGGTCGGTGTAAGGATCCCGTATTGACTCTGAGCAACTCTTCATCGCTTCGCCTGAGGTCGTCTTGCAGCCAAACGGCGACGATCCATTGCGAGAGACCAGGCCGTGCCAGAGACGGACCGATCCGAAATGCAGACCTTTGATGAAGCGCCAGCATTCCTGCTGCGCCGTCGCGTAACCATCATCCGGTGCCTACGAGCTGCAATTCTGCTTAACCTCGGTGAAGCCTAGCAGTCGTCGATCTATCAGTCTAATATACGCCATCAATGGTTGAGATAGACACCTTCTATGGATAGAGCGGCAAGTGAGCAGCCGCGCTGCGGGCTGATCAATTAACGATCGCGGAGTGCAAGCCTGCCGATCCCCGCAAAAAATGTGCGACGGTCGTCAACATTGCAATCGCTACGGTTCCCGAGACCTGTTGCGCTGAGGCCGACATGCTCCTCCAGGTGTTGTGCAGGCTCAGCTCAAGCGCAGAATAATCAGACCACAAAGAACGATGCCGGCAGCCATAACGCGCGCCGGCACAATGGCCTCCTTCAAAAGAATGACGCCGAGGATTGCTGCGAACACGACGCTGGTTTCGCGTACAGCCGCCACATGGGCGATCGGCGAGAGCGTCATGGCCCAAATGGCGGTGCCGTAACTGAGCAGGGCCATTGCACCACCCAGCGTGACTGCCGGCCAGGTCGAGCAGAAGGCTGCCCAGAGACGAGCCTGGCCATTCCAGAACACGCCGAGTAGCAACATTGCGAGACCGTCGATTACGAACAGCCATGTGATGTATGAGATCGCGGAGGTCGCAACCCGAGCACCGATGCCGTCGATGACTGTATAGAGTGCGATTGCAGCAGCCGTCAGAAGAGCAAACAGGAGTCCACGGAATTCGATTCCGCCAAAAGATCGGCGGCCGGCAATCGACATCACAAAAATGCCACTCATCAGCACTGCGATACCAAGCCAGCCGAGCCGGTCAGGATCTTCCCCGAGCCAGAAATAGGCGGCGAGAGCCGTGAGCAGCGGCGCGGTTCCGCGCGCGATTGGATAGACCTGACTGAGATCTCCTGTGCGATAGGCCTCCGTCAGGGCGAAGTAGTAAAACAGATGAACGACAAGGCTGGCAATGAGATAGGGCCAAGCGTCTAGGCCAGGTAGCGGGACGACAAAGGCGAGGGGCAGGACGACGACGGCACTTGCGACATTGATCAAGATGAGCGAGGTGAATGGCGTCAGCTTAAGCTTGGGGATCGAGTTCCAGCCGGCGTGACATGCCGCGGCCGCCAACACGGCAATAAAGATATATGCTGGCATGCAGATTTCTCCTCGATCCGCATTGCGGAGCGTTCCGGCATCTGTTGACGAGGGCCCGCGATCAGGCCGTTGCATTGTGTGGTGGTGGCGACTTACTTGAGCTTGGCGTTCGCCGGATCAAAAGGTGCTCTGAGGCTCGTTGCAACGGGAACATTGACCCCAGCGATATCGACGAC